>NZ_CEXEES010000016.1:0-33719 GCF_982632705.1 Candidatus Izemoplasma sp.
TAAATCATGATTATTAAGTAAATGAATGATCCTCAATCTTGTTTCATCGCTTAAAACTTTGAATAAGCTCGTTAAGTTGTTCATAACTAACCTCCATACTTATATACGTATAAGGGTATATTACAGTAATGAAGACGTAAAGTCAATGCTAAAATTCACATATGACGTATAACTCGATATTTTATAGTTTATCATCTCGCAATTTCACAACATATACTTAACTAAAACGTTAAAGTATGATATAATTTAACTGGAAAATATATAAAAAGAGGATGATATTATGAGAAAAATAATTTCTTTGCTGTTAGCATTTTTATTGGTATTTTCGCTAGCAGCTTGTGATGGTATAAACACACCTGGTAGAGATGTGCCAGATCCAGGTACGGATCCAGTTAATTGTGCGCCTGGTTATTTTGAAGAAAATGGTGGATGCGTTGAAGAAGTAACAGAGGACGATTGTGCTGTTAATGAAATGGTATTAGACAACATTTGTGTTGTTGATCCAAATTATGTAGCACCGGAATTCCCTGAATTATTAGGACCGGACTACAATGATTTAGGATACGATGATTATGAAGGTAGAGATATTGTAAATGATGATTGCTCAGCACTTGATAATATTGGTGAATGGCAACCAGTATGGTGTGATGAGTTTAATTATGAAGGATTACCTGATAATACAAAATGGGGTTATGATGTTGGTGGACATGGTTGGGGTAATAACGAACTACAATATTACACAGGTTCAGACATTGATAACGCATATGTTGATAATGGTTATTTAACAATTGAAGCATTTAAGGAAAATATAGGTGGCAGAGAATACTCGTCAGCTCGATTAATCACAAAAAACAAAGCTGAATGGCTTTATGGTAAAGTTCAAGTACGAGCTAAAGTTCCAGGTGGAAAAGGTACATGGCCTGCAATATGGTTACTACCTACAGATTGGGAATATGGTGGATGGCCAGATAGTGGAGAAATTGATGTAATGGAATACGTTGGGTATGGTAAAGACGTACTGCATTCAACTATTCATACAGGAGCGTTCAATCATAGTATTGGAACTCAAGTTGGTAAATCTAGAACAGTTCAAGGTATGGAAGATGAGTTTCATGTTTATGAAATGGAATGGGAACCAAATGTAATTAGATTCTATGTAGATGGAATATTATTCTATACAGTATCTTATGATCCAGATGATTCTTCAAATGTTGCACCTTGGGAAGCTTGGTCTTTCGATAAAGATTTCCATTTAATCATCAACTTAGCATTTGGTGGTAATTGGGGTGGAGCAACAGGTATTGATGAAAGCTTAGATCATATGAAGTTTGAAGTAGACTATGTTAGAGTATATCAAAAAGATTACGCTGGAATGGATACTGAAAATCCAGATCCAGTTACTAATATTAGAAACTTAAATCAAAATGCAAGTCAATCATTTATTGCTTGGGATGTTGCAAATGATGATGTAATGATTCAACACTACGAAGTATATGTGAATGATGTTCTTCATGAGAATGCGACACATAATGCAAGTATAATTCCAGCTGGAATTACAGAGACACAAACAATTAAAGTAATCCCTGTAGATTTTGCCGGAAACAAAGGATTACCACAAACATTGGTTATTGATGCACCAAGTACACCAACAGTGTTAGATAAGATTGAAGCAGAAATGTATGTATCAATGTCTGGTGTTCAAACAGAAAGCACTAGTGACGCAGGTGGTGGATTAAACGTTGGATACATAGATACTAATGATTATATGACTTATGTAATTGAAGTATTGGAATCTGGCCAGTATCAAATCAAAGCACGTGTAGCAAGTGAGGCACTTGGTGGAGAGTTTACAATATATAAAGATGGTTCTGAAATTGGTACTGCAACATTTAGTGCAACTGGCGGTTGGCAAAACTGGCAAGATGCACACAGCAGTTTATTTAACCTTAGTCCAGGAACTTACGAGTTCAAGATTAAAGCTGAATCAGAAGGTTGGAACATCAATTATTTCGAATTTGTTAAAACAAACTAAATAAAAAAGAGTTCAAATGAACTCTTTTTTTTGTTATCTGATTAACAAACCTATTGTTAAGGCAATAACTCCCCAAACAAGTATGAAGATTTGTAACCCTTTTGAACCACGAAACATCTTTTGCATGATTTGAAGTTTCTTCATATTCCAAATCATAGGTGGTTTCAATAAACCGATAAAAATACAAAATACTCCATAAATAATTAATATAATACTTAAAATTTCCATGTTACCCTCCTATATATTTGATCTTTTTGTATAAACTTTCATTAACAACCAAGTAGCTAGTAAGTTGTATAGAACCCCTACAACAAATACAAGTATTGCGCTACCCTCTTTAGTACCTAGCAATTCTAATTCTACTATTCTACCTGCCCAGAAACCTGGGGCAATACCAAGTGCATATTCACTCCAACCAGCAGACATTAAGAACGCTGCTACAGGAAACATTAGTACAAGTCCAGATAGTTTCATTACTACAAATCCTTCTACCTTGTTATCACTAAATGAGTTAACAATCAAGACAACACTAGGTACTTGAACTGCTCCTAGAATTGCAACGAATAGGATTGTAAGAGGACTAGTATCTGATAAGAATCCGGTTGCAAGAATTACAACCAATGTAGAGATAAAAGCAAAAATCATACCTGCAAATATTTTTACATAAATGTAATGTTTAACATTAATTGGTGTAATCTTTAAGCTCATCAGGACTTTGTCATCTTTGTCATCAAGTAAAGTGAAGGCGATTAACGCTCCAAAAACATATCCTGTTAATAGTATTAACATCATTGCTGTAATATTTGCCGCCATTCCAAATCCTTCTTTACTTTCAAACCATTTAACTAAGAAATATCCAAGAGTACCAAATATAAATGGATATATTGCGAAAAATGTATACATCTTATCTCTAAACATAGTCTTAAATTCAGATTTAATTATTGTACCTAACATAATTTACACTCCACTCTGCCTAACGGCATAATCTTGGAATCTTGGAACTGCAACAAAGAAGTATAAAAACAATCCACCAAACAACATATATCCTAAACTTATGAAATATTTGTAGCTTAGAACAATTTCTCCAGTTTCACTATCAGGGAACCCAGCGGTTATTACTTGCTGCGCTGCCTCTAATGGATTAACAAGCATAATATTTTCCCAAAACTCTCCATTTATCACACCAAACATTAATAACACTGATGGTAACATTAAAAATATTACCAGTACAAACATTGTTACTAACATCTCTGTGAAATCTTTTTGATAATAACTTAGGATCAAACCTAAGATGGTAAATGTTGATGTGGCTAATAGTATTCCAAACACTACAATAAAAATGTTTATCCCTAGATCACCAATATAACCCAGTTTACCTGCTCCAAAAAACACTATGATAATTAGTAACGAAGAAGCTAGGTTATGAATTGTATTTCCTAGTACTTTGCTTAATACCATTTCTCCATTAGTTACGGGAGTAACTAACATAGTACTAATAGTTGATTCTGTCTTTTCAAAATGCATTTCTGCACCAATATACATAACACTCATCATCGTAGCATCTAGTAGTAATACAAATGGAAGTATAGTACCTAAAATACCTTCATCTAGTAAGAATAGCACTACAGCCCAGATAACTGCAACAAGTATACTTATTGAAAATACACCATATTTATTTAATCTGCTTAATTCACCTTTTACAAGTATCCAAAGTCTACTGTTCATCTCTTAACGCAACTCCTGTTACTTTAATAAAGATATCTTCTAGTGTTGTTTCTCCACTATGTAACGTTTCAATTTCTTTTGTTTGTAAAAGGTTTATAAATTCTTCATTCTGTCCAATTCCATCAAGTGGAAACTCAACAACTTCAGTTTTATTATTTTCTTTATATTCTAGTGTCATACTACGTTTACCGTATTTGATTTTTAAGTTTCTTGGTGAATCCATCTCGATGATTTGTCCATCAACTATGAATGCAACATTGTCACATAACTGATCAATATCACTCATGATATGAGATGTTATAAATACAGTTCCACCTTGTGCTTTGAATTCACGAATCATATCTTTTAGAATCATAGCATTTTTAGGGTCTAAACCATTTGTTGGTTCATCTAGGAATAACATCTTAGGTTTGTTTAATAATGCTCTAACGATGTTTAAGCGTATCTTCATACCTTTACTATATTCACCAACCATTTTATCTCTATCTTCCCATAGTCCAACTCTAGTCATTAACTCTTCAATGTCTGCGTTGTTC
This sequence comes from Candidatus Izemoplasma sp., assembly GCF_982632705.1. Lineage (NCBI taxonomy): Bacteria > Bacillati > Mycoplasmatota > Mollicutes > Candidatus Izemoplasmatales > Candidatus Izemoplasmataceae > Candidatus Izemoplasma > Candidatus Izemoplasma sp. Next base: position 4,294 of record NZ_CEXEES010000016.1, read on the forward strand.
TTGTATAATTTTAGGAAGAATTCAATGTTTTCCATTGCCGTCATTTTACTAAAGTGAATCGGCATTTCGAAGCTTACACCAATCTCTTCATAAAATTCGTTACTATATTCCTGGATATCTTTACCATTGTAATAGATTGTACCTCTGTAATCCTCTAAAATTTTAATCAGAATCTTTTGTGTTGTACTTTTACCTGCACCACTTGGACCAAGGAATCCAAAGATTTCGCCCTCTTTGATCTCAAAGTTCACACCGTTAATAACGTCCTGTTCATTCTTTGGATATTTAAACGCTAAGTTTTCTACTTTGAACATATTATTCACCTGTTTCTATACCTTTCCTGAAAATATCTATTCTTTTCTTTATTTGATCTTGCATATCTTTAAGTGTTTCTTTTAGATCCTGGTCTTTCACCAAGTTATCAACAGCGACATTTGTTGTTGTTTCAATTACCATTTTCGCCAAAGTAACACTATCTACTGAAGGTCTAATTAAACCGTTCTTTTTATTTATCTCTATCATTGAAACATAATAGTCTTCAGCTAACTTTAAATTTTTACCCATTAACTTATCATAGATGTCGTCCTTTGATGATAAAAGAAGTTTTGTGATATCTATTAATTTTGGATTTTCTAGTCCAAATTTAGCACCGTTACTATATAGTTCTTCCCATAAATCAAAGAAATTCATCTCATGCATCTTTGCAATAATATCTCCTAGATATGTCATTTTCTTGATTGCTATCTGATCAAATACATATATATATAGATCAAATTTATCCTCGAAATACTGATAGAAACTACCTCTTGGAATTCCAGCTTCTTTAATGATGTTAGATAGTTTACAACTATCATATCTAGTACGAGCAAACTCGTTTATAGAAGCTTCATATATTCTGTCTTTCTTTTCTTGTTCTAAATTGTGGAACGTTTGTTTTGGCATATAGTCACCTCCCATATGACACCCTTGTCACTTATAGTGTATTATACTCGGAATGATATGTCAAGTGATTTATGACACTGTTGTCATATTGTGATATCGTACCCGTTACTCTACAATAAAGATTTAGCCTAGGCTTCTCATTTGATAGTTTGTTTTGGCATAAATTAAATAGTTTATAAATTAAACTAAATATATATTGTAAGAATAAAAAAATGATGATAAAGTATAAATGATAAAACGCTTACATAAACTATCTTAGGGGGATCATTATGATAAATATGATTGGTAACAGCCCATTACTATATATTAAATATAGTTATAAGGGAGAAGAGAGAGAATTATTTGCAAAAGCTGAGTATTTTAGCCTGACAGGAAGTATTAAGGATCGTATGGCTAGACATATAATAAATGAATCTTATAAATCAGGAATTTTAAAAAAAGGACAACCAATTGTAGAAGCTACTTCTGGGAACACTGGTATCGCATTCGCTGCTCTTGGAGCACTGAACGGTCACGAAGTTCATATCTTTATGCCAGATTGGATGAGCACAGAACGTAAAGGTATTATTAAAAAGTATGGTGCAATACTTCATGAGGTTTCAAAAGAAGAAGGCGGGTTCATCGGTAGTATTGAAAAAGCGGATTTGTTTGCCAAAGAGATAGGTGGGTTTAGACCACAACAATTCTCTAATACATATAACTCAGATGCCCACTATTCAACTACTGCTCCAGAAATTCTGGCTCAGATGGAAAAGATGGGTTTAATACCGGATATGTTTGTAGCGGGTGTAGGAACTGGTGGTACTGTAATGGGTGTTGGTAAGAAACTAAGAGAATATAATAAAGATACATTGATATTTCCTTTAGAACCTTCAAACTCACCTACGATGTCAACTGGTTGCAAGGTTGGTAAACACAGAATTCAAGGAATTAGTGATGAGTTTATTCCTGATCTTGTAGACCTTGAATATTTAGATGAGATTATACAAGTAGATGATGGTGATTCAGTAATTATGACCCAGAAACTTGCAAGTGAGTTAGGACTTGGTGTAGGAATTAGTAGTGGAGCTAACTTTATTGGAGCTGTTATGGCGCAAAACAAATATGGAACAAATAAGTCTGTTGTCACAGTATTCAGTGATGACTCAAAAAAATACTTATCTACAGATTTATTAAAGAAAGAAGAAGTCAAAGATGGTTTCTTAGCACCCGATATTAAGTTATTAGGTGTCGATGCAATTTGTATTTGCAAAGACAAAGTGGAATCTTTTAAATTATAAAAGTGCATTTATGCACTTTTTTTTATACAATGTGAACAAAGAAATATATTTCAGTAACTTCTGATACTAATATATGATATTATAAATATTGAAGAAATTAGGGAGTGATATAATGAAAAAGTTAAAAGGAAACCTGTTATATGGGCAATCAGGAGGTCCAACTAGTGTAATTAATTCAAGTGCATATGGTATAATTACCGAAGCTATGAAACATCAAGACATCATTGATGATGTATTGGTTATGCGTCATGGTATTCAAGGTGCGTTGAATGAAGATTTCTACTATGCTTCAAAACAAGATCAAGAACAAATAGAATTATTAAAACACACACCAGGTAGTGCGTTTGGTAGTGTACGTTATAAAATGCCTGAGCTAAATGAAGATGAAACTGATTATATAAGACTGTTATATATTTTTCAGAAATATAATATTCGTTATTTCTTATATAATGGAGGAAATGACTCAATGGATACTGCACACAAAATTGCAGAGTACATGAGAAGAGTAGATTATGAAGTACGAGTAATTGGTGTACCTAAAACAATTGATAATGATTTACCTCATATCGATCATACACCTGGTTATGGTAGTGCTGCAAAATACATTGCAAACACAATGATGGAAATCAATGCAGATATGTATGCTTACCCAAAAGGTAAAGTTACAATTGTTGAGATAATGGGGAGACATGCAGGTTGGTTAACTGCAGCTTCACACATTGCTTCAACTGAAGGATATGGACCAGATTTAATTTATTTACCAGAGGTTCCATTTAGTGTCGAAAGATTCAAACAAGATGTTAGAAGAATTTATGGTGAGAAACAACAATGTTTGATTGCTGTAAGTGAAGGTCTATTAAATGAAGAAGGTGTTCTAGTAAGTAGTGCATCAGCATTGAAAGATGCATTTGGGCATGTTCAACTAGGTGGAGTAAGTTCAAAATTAGCAGCAATAGTTAATAATGAAATGAGAATATCATCAAGAAGAATCGAACTAGGATCAATTCAAAGAGCAGCAGCACATATTCAATCTTTAACAGATGTTGAAGAAGCAATTGAAGTTGGAAGACAAGCTGTAAAATTTGCAACTGCTGGTAAAACAGACTTAATGGTAACGATGACTAGAGAGAATAAAGAAGAGTATAGTATTAAGTATGGTGCACATCCTTTAAATGAGATTGCAAATATAGAAAAAACTATACCTCAAAGTATGATAAATGAAACAGGAAACGGACTAAATGAAGAGTTCTTGAACTACGTTATGCCGCTTATTCAAGGGATCAACACACCTGTTTACAAAAACGGAACTCAAACATTTACAAAACTTAGAAGATAAACATCAACTTTTGTTGATGTTTTTTATTTATTTAATATACGTAATAGTTTATAATACATTATAATGAGGTGATTTTATGAGTTTAGAAACATTCTTTTCTCAGGAAACAAATTTTGATTTAGCAATGAAACCATTCACTTGGCAACATGGAGTTTTAGTATTTCTTGCATTACTTACAATTGTATTAACTTTAAAATATGCAGTTCATATTAAGGACTCAAAGCATTTCAATAAAATCAAAATTGGGTTTGCCATTTGGGTAATCAGTCTTGAAATCATTTATCACATTCATTATTGGATACATGGTATGTTTAGTATACCGATGCATTTATGTAGTTTCGGAGCATTCTTATCGGTTTACATACTATTAACTGATTCAAAGAAAGCATTTCAGATACTATTCTTGATTGGAATCACTGGAGGATTAATGGCTTTATTAATCCCTGATACATTAGGATATACTTATTTCAATGTTAGGTATTACTTATTCCCAATCATGCATATAAATATTATGATGGTACCAATTTTCTACTATAAAGCTTACGGATATAGAGTTGATAGAAAAAGTATTTATCTTACATCAGTTCTAATCTTAGCATTAATGCCAATAGCAAATATCTTTAATAACTTATATGATAGAAATTATTTATTTATAGGTCAGAAACCAAGAATATTTGGAGATTTCTTACCCCCATATCCATATTATCTAATTCTAGGTGGTATTGGCGCATTTCTATTTTTCAATATTCTATACTATGTTCAATCATTAGATTCAAAAACTTTGAAGAAAAAACTTTCATTCAAGGCTTCAAAAGAGGTGGAGTAAACAATGGGTCATAATTACAAGTTTGTACAAAATAAAGCATGTGAGTTCTTTCCTTGCCATGAGATGAAAGAGGACGAATTAAACTGTCTATTTTGTTACTGCCCACTATATGCACTAGTAGATGAATGTGGAGGTAATCCAACATTTCTAGAAGATGGTACAAAAGATTGTAGTGAGTGTACAGTAACTCATCAAAAGGGTACAGGTTACGATCATGTTATGAGTAAAATAATGAATATTCTCGAATTAGGAAAAAAGCAATCAAAATGATTGCTTTTTATTTGATTATATTTATTATAAATTATACAATCACAGTATAAGGGAGTGATATTCATGGAAGCCTCTGTCATTAAAGAAGTAGACGGACTATTTAAAATTGTAAAATTAAAGAAATTTAGGGAAACAAAAGGTGTTAGATTTGATATCTTGCCAGATGAGATTTTCAATAATGTTTCCGGTGTGGATCGCGTGATTCATGAGAGTAGTGCAGTATCTCCAGGAAGTATTAATGGAGTAGAAAAGCCTTGGTACATGCATACTGGTCAATTTGACAACCTAATTGTTTTACATGGCGAAAGACACGTTGATCTTTACAACGTAAGGCATGGTAAAATCGAAAAGTTTATAGTTACACCAAGTACAGTAATACACAATGATCAAGTAGTTTCAGATGAACCTGCTATGTTGGTTTGGCCACCGGGTGTTTTTCATCGAGTGGAAAGCAAAGAAAGAGGGAGCGCTTCTCTAAACTTTGCTACTAGAACAAATTCTTTTGATATCGATGATAATTTTAGCATCTACGATGTAGATGTAAACAAAGGGACATTTAAAGTAGTTAGAGAAGGATTTAAAGATCAAATATAAAAAGACGGCTTAGCCGTCTTTTTTATTTGTGTATTTATTATTGAACAATGCAACATTATACTCTTGTAGATAACCTTTCATAATTCCATTCTTAACAGCTGGATCATTTTCCATGATTGAATTGGCTTCTTCGAGACTATTCGCCTTAAAAATCACTATACCATAAGTATCTGTATCTAGACCCGCTGTTTTCCCTGCAAGAATAAGTTTGTTTTCTTCTTGTAGTTTCAGTAAATTGTAGTAATGGTCATCAGCGTGTTTTCCATCTTCTTCGGTCCAGTTTTCTGCCACAAACAATCTATCAACTAATATTAGTTTATATATGAATTCCATTATTCATTATATAGAATATCTGCATATTCATCTGTCCTTGTAAGTTTCGCAACAGCGTATGAACATACTGGTTTTATTTTTAGGTTTTCTGATCTAGCAAATTCTACAACTTTATTCATTAATTTCGAAGCTATAGATTGCCCTCTTAGTTCCGGGGATACAAATGTGTGAGTTAAAACAATTAGATTTCCATTTCCCACAGTCCATGTAACTCTTGCAATATCGTTTTGTTCGCTTTCACCTATGTAAAAACGGTTATTACCTTTTTTAATTTCCATAAGGCACCTCCTACTATAGTTTTATTATAGATTATTCTACGAAATGATACAAACAATTAACTTGTTTGTTTTCATTGATGTGATATAATTTTAGACGGTGATAATATGAAAGAATTAATATTGAAATATAGAGATAAAAATAAATATGATCTTAGTTGTAGTGAAACAATTCTTAAGGCTTCTAATGACTATTACGATCTTAAGTTAAATGACTCTGCATTTAAGATGATGGCACCTTTTAGTGGTGGAATGTATGAGGGGGAAGCTTGTGGTATTATGACAGGTGCAATAGCAGTTTTAGGTATTCTATTTACTGAAGGTGTTTCTCATACAAGTACTATCTTACGAGATGCTGTTTTGGAGTATAAATCGGAGTTTAACTCTAGATTTGGCTCTAAACAATGTAACATCTTAATCGGAACAAAAAGAGATGAGATTACTGGTTGTTCAGACTTTATTATTGAAGGTGCTGAACTATTAGTAGAAATCGCAAAAAAATATGACAAATAGATCCAATCAAACAAAAGGTATTTTCTTCTTAATTATTGCTGCATTCGGATTTGCATTTATGAGTTTGTTTATTAAATTTGTTAAGCAATCAGGAGACCCAATTCCAGTTGCTCAAATGGTACTTTTCAGAAACGGGATTTCAGTCATTGTTGCATTTACAATAATCTTCTATAAGAAATCAAGTTTTTACGGAAGTAAAGAAAACTTCAAATGGCTTGTTCTTAGAAGTTCATTTGGAACAGTAGGTATGTTGCTTTACTTCTATTCAATAACTGAACTAGACCTATCAGATGCTAACATGTTAAACAAATTATCAACGTTTTTCTTGATAATGTTTAGTGCATTGTTTTTAAAAGAAAAAATAAAGACATATCAGTTTATAGCTATACTACTAGCTTTTCTTGGATCACTACTCATTATTAGACCAACATTCAATATAGAAATATTACCCTATATAACAAGCATCACCGCTGCTATGTTTGCAGGAGCTGCATATACAGTTCTACGCGTTTTAGGAAAGAAGGAAGAATATTATACAGTTGTATTGTTCTTCTCGTCATTTAGTGTGATTGTTTTGCTACCATACGTACTACTATTTAATAACGCTCCAATGAATGGAACACAAATAGTATTTCTGTTCTTAGCTGGAATATCAGCAACTGTAGGACAATTTGGAACAACACTGGCTTACAGATTTGCACCTGCAAATGAGATTTCTATCTTTAACTATACTAATGTTGTTTTTGCAGCATTACTTGGTATGATGTTCCTTGGGGAGATTCCGCATCCAATGTCACTCATTGGATATGCAGTTATCTTTGGAGCAGCATTCTATATATTCAAAAAAAAATAAACCTGTTTAACAGGTTTTTTTGTTATAATACTCTTGAGGTGATATTATGTTTCCAAAAATGAGAAGATATAAAAAAGAATTATCAAAAGAAGAAACGTTCAAAGTCCTAGAAAAAGGAATAGACGGTGTACTTGGTACAATATCACATACTGGTTATCCTTATACAGTTCCTGTGAACTATGCAGTACTAAATGGAAAAATCTACTTTCATTCAGCACTGACAGGTCACAAGATTGACAACATTAAAAACAATGAACTTGTTTCACTTGCTGTTATCACTAAAAATGAGATCATTGAAGAAGAGTTTACAACAGATTTTCAAAGTGTTATCGTATTTGGTAAAGCAAAATTAGTTGAACCCAGCCAAGAGATACTAATGGCACTCATCAAGAAATATAGTTCATCATTTCTTAAAGAGGGAAAAGAGTATGTTAAAAAAGGATATATGAGTACTCAACTTGTAGAAATCACAATTGATCATATCACAGGAAAAGAGCGTAAATAAATGAGGGACTATTTGTCCCTCTTATTGTATTTTTCGAGGTTTTAAAGTAAAATACTTGTATAGTTTTCTAAAGGAGAGTCATATGAAAAGAACATGGAGAGATAAACTAAAAGATTTTAGATTAAACACGATTAGAATACTTGTTGGAATTTGGATGTTTTTTGACTTTAAGGTTAAATATATTTACCATGATGGATTTAAACCAAACAGAAAAGAACCTTACGTATTATTAGGTAACCATACTTTTATGTTTGATGTCATTCATTCTCAGCTAAAATTAAGAAATATACCATATTCGATTGCATCAAGAGTGCTTTTTGTTAGACAACCAACCAAATACTTACTTGGTAAAATAGCTCACGCAATTCCAAAAAGCAAAGGTGAAGCAGATATTCAATCAGTGAAGACAATATTCAAAGTAGTTAAAAAGGGGTACCCCGTTTTAATATTCCCTGAGGGAGACACTACTTTCTATGGTGAAACAAACTATATAGAGCCATCAACATATAAATTAATCAAAAAACTAAAAGTAGATTTAGTAACTATAAATACAAAAGGTGGTTACTTATCTAGACCTAGATGGGCAACTGGGAAAAGAAAAAACAGAAGAGCTCAAATGGATTTCCACATTACAATTAAAAAAGAAGATTTAAAGAATATGTCTCTAGAAGAGATAGAGGAAGTAACGAAAAAGGCTATATACAATAATGATTATGAATATCAGAGAAATGTTATGATAAAGCACAAAGGAAAACAACTCGCAGAAGGGTTTGAAAACGGAACGTATGTTTGTCCAAACTGTGATTCTATTAACTCAATTACAACTTCAGGAAACTCAATTACATGTAATAGTTGTAAAACTATTGGAGCAATTAACGAGTATGGTTTTATCGAAGGGTTTAAGTTCGATAATCTTGTAGAGTGGGATAATTATCAAAGAAACTTTGGATCAGAACTAAAGAAATCAACCATTCAATCAAAAGCAAAGCTTTATTACTCAGATTTTGAAACCGGGATTAACAATCTAGTTGGAGATGTGACCCTTACATATAAAAATGGCCAATTTGTTTTCACTGGTGATTTAGAAGAATCAATACATTGTAAAGACATAAAGAATCCAATGCTTGCATTAAGAAGAGATTTAAATTTCACATTCAACGGTAAAAACTATTTAGTAAAACTAGACAAATACAGTGCTTCATTTGTTAGAGTTTTACAAGAAAAATATTAGGTGATTATATGAGTGTTTTTGAGATATTTATGTTAATATGTTTTGGAGCTGCTTGGCCAGTTTCAATATTTAAAAGTTTAAGAACAGAAACAAATGAAGGTAAAAGTGTTATCTTCTTATATGTTATTGCATCAGGGTATATTTTTGGAATCACACATAAGATAATCTATAGTTTTGACTTTGTTATATTCCTATACGCAATCAATCTACTAATGGTTGTTACTGATCTTGGAATCTACTATTATAAACAAATAAAACAAAGAAAAGATATATAGGGGGATACTTATGGAATATACATCATTAGTTACATTTATATACTATGAGAACTTAAAATATGGTATCTCTTTTCTTGAAGATATACTAGGTCTTAAGTTGGTTATGGATCAGGGCTTTGCAAGAGTATACAAAGTAAGTGAAAAAGGATATTTAGGTATTGTAACAAAAGAAAGTAGAATGAATATTAAGGAAGATACATTGATAAGTTTATCTACAAGAAATGTTACAAAAGCATACGCAAAAATCAGCAAAATGGAAGTAGAGAATCTTTCTGAAATTACACAATTTCCACAGATACCACTTCAATCTTTCTTCTTTGAGGATAAAGAAGGACATCATTTTGAGATACAAGAATTTTTAAAAGATGAGGACTTACTAGTTTTCTAACAAATACAATAATTAAGAGGTGTTAACATGGTTTTATTGAAATTATTATTAATGGTAATGATAGGTGGGATGATTGGTTACATAACAAACAAAGTGGCAATCAAAATGTTGTTTCGTCCAATCAATCCTGTAAAGATATTGTTTTTTACATTTCAAGGAGTTTTTCCAAAAAGAAAAAATCAAATGGCTATTAGCTTAGCAGAAACAATAGAACAAGAACTATTAAGTACAGATACTATTATGGAAAAACTACTTAGTGAAGATAGCATATTTGTAATGAAAGAGAAGCTTATAATTACAATTACAGAAAAAATCACAGAGGCAGTTCCACCAATGGCAAAAATGTTTCTGGGTGACAACATCGATAAAATGATTGAAAACTTCATTGAAAAAGATGGAGATAAAATGTTTGATGATTTGATCGAGAAACTAAAAGAACAAGGTAAAGAACAACTAGATATTAAGTCATTGGTTAAAGATAGAATCGATCAACTAGATTTTGTACAATTTGAGAAAATCATATTTGGGTTAATGAATAAAGAGCTTAGACATATTGAAGTTATTGGTTTAGTACTTGGTTCAATCATTGGTTTGGTTCAATACTTTATTACAATTTGGATATAAAAAAAAGAGGGAATTACTAGTCCTCTTTTTTTAATGGATTGATTCTACCTTTTGTTATATTCTCAAATAATTGTGCAACTTTTAGTAGTCTGGGTTCTCCAAATTCAGAACCTAATAAATATGAACCCACAGGTATATTATCTTCTGCAATTCCAATAGGTACAGTCATTGCGGGATATCCACAATGTGGTCCAAGTGAAGTATAGTTGGCAAAGTAGATGGCATCAAGATTATTATCTTTAAATGTTTTATGAAGCATAGATCTTAATTCTGATCTTTCTTCTAAACTTTCAATATATTTTAGCTCATTACAATGTCCACTTGTTTTATATTGTGCTTCTTCAATAACCGATTGTCCATATTTTAAGCATGCTTTCTCATTTGCACGATTGAATAGGATAAGTTCATTTAATGTTTTAATCTTTGTCGCTGTTTTTAAAGAAGCTAAATAAGTATTAAAAACTTGTTTGAACTCATATAGCATTACATGAAATATTTTTGTAGAAGGTTTTAATTCTAAATCTTCAATAATTGTGACACCGTTCTTCTTTAATAACTCAAGAGTATGGTTGAACACGTCTTTCCTTTTACTTGATAATATATCGTAATAACTTCTATCTATACCAATTCTCAATGATTTTGGTTTTACATCATTTAGAAATTCTGTGTAATCAATGAATGTATCTTCTTTTTTATTTGTGATAAGATCTAGTGAATCGTTACCTCGCATCGCACTTAATAAAACGGCAGCATCATAAACAGATTTTGCGATTGGTCCAGCAGTATCTAAAGTAGAAGATATTGGTACAATACCAGTTCTACTACATAATCCCATAGTTGGTTTAATACCAACAACACCATTTTGCATACTCGGACTAATTATACTTCCACCAGTTTCAGTTCCAATTGCGATTGGAGCAAGGTTCAAAGAAACACTAACAGCACTACCTGAACTACTTCCAGAAGGGTCTATTGATGTATTAAACGGACAAAGAACTTCCCCACCAAGAGAACTATAACCATTTCTCATATTTTGAGTCATGAAGTTTGCAAGTTCGGTTAGATTAGCCTTACCTAGGATTATTGCGCCTTCTTCTTTTAAACGCTTTACTATAAAGGCATCATCAGGAGCATAGTTATGTTCAAATCCTTTTGTTCCCGCAGTAGTATGCATTTTTCCCAAAGTATTAATGTTATCTTTAAGTAAAACAGGGATTCCATGTAAAATTCCTTTTTCTTTTCCAATAGAACGTTCGTGGTCTTTTACCTCAGCATCAAATAATGCATCAGGGTTAACTTCAAGGACACTGTTATACTTTATGTCGCCTTGATCTATTTCGGCAATCCTTTTTAAGTATTGTAATACAAGTTGCCTTGACGTTAATTCATTGAACTTGAAAGCAAATTTAATATCTTTTATAGAGCATTCTAATAAGTTAAACATTCAATCACCTCTTTTTTTATTATACCAAATAACTCTTTAAAGTAGCAAATTAGTTTCCCTATCAAAGCTATTTTGATAAAATAACAGTATATAGGAGTGATATTATGAAAAAAATTAGCTTAATACTACTAAGTTTACTGTTTGTTTTTACATTAGCATCTTGTGTAAAAGATGATCCTTACAAAGATAATGGATCCAGAGATGAACCTGAAGATGACATAATAATCGAAGTTCCTGGAAGTATTCTAACTCTTATTGAGGAAGATATATTAGAGTCACTTTCATTTTCAACAATATCTGAAGATATCACAGGTACAACAATTGTGAATATATATGTTGGAAAAGACGATCTAAATGAAGAAAAGTTTTATGCGATTAGAATGGAATTTATGGGTCGTTGGGATACTGTAGATTTTATGGTTTTGATTGATAAAGAGCAAAATCAAATCGTCTCATTGATCATTGTTGAGGAATCAGAAAACTGGGGATCATTCATAACAATGGATAGTTTCTTAGATCAGTTCCCTTCAAAGAGTGTGGAGTTCTACCTAACCAATGATGTACTTCTAGGTATTGATGGAAACAGTAGCGCTACTACGACAATTGGTGGTATAAATGCTTCGTTAGAAGAAGCAATCAACTATTACAAAAACAACTTGGAGTAGAGAAAATCTACTCTTTTGTTTTTTTCTTTAAAAGTATCAATATATAAGATATAATATTACTGGTTTGGAGTGATAATATGAAAGCAGATTTACACACACATACAACGTTCTCTGATGGTATTAAGACCAACATAGAATTATTAAAGATGGCAGCACAAAATGGATTAGATGTCATAAGTATTACTGATCACGATACATGTAGAAATGTAGACGAGAATCTTAAACTTGCAAAAAGTTTGGGTATTACATATATACCTGGAATTGAACTATCAACATTAGAACAAAATAGATCGGTACATGTTTTGGGATACTTCACAGATAAATCTTATGAGAATAAAGAAATGAAAGAGTACTATACTTTCATTAAAAAAAGTCGAGAAGACCGTACAAGAAAATTTATTTCCAAATTAAAATTATATTTCAATATAGAAATAACATATGATGATGTATTATCTTTCTCCGATGGTATTATCGCAAGACCACATATCGCAAAAGCGATAAATAAAAACTATCCTGAGTATTCATTCAATTATATATTTGAAGAATTTATAGGGGATCATTCAAAAGCATTCGTTCCTTCTAGTAAACTCAAAGTAGAAGCAGGTATTGAATTGCTAAGAAGAAACAACTGTATTGTTGTATTAGCACATCCAGTATTACTTAAAGAAAAAATAAGAGAGCAAGTTCTTTCATATAACTATGATGGAATTGAAGCTAGGTATTATAGAAACGATGAATTTGATGAATCATTCTTCAAAGATTTTGCTAGTAAAAGAGGAATGGTTATTACTGGTGGTAGTGATTACCACGGAATCAAAAACGATTCAAAACATGGAACTGTAGGCGAGTATTATATTGGTGAAGATGTTGAAGAGTTTTTAACAATGTATAAGGAAAAGGTAACGCTATGAAAAAAGACTATTTGATAACATTTGGAATGGTATTACTAACAATCGGATTGGTGTTCATTGTTACTAGAGATTTCTTCTTATCATTCGCAAGCGATTATAAGTATCTAGGTGGATTTGTTAAGTTTTTCTTCTTAGCTAGTCTAGGAGATATAATTGGAAAAAGAATAAAAACAAGAGCATGGAGTATACCTACAGGAATGCTATATAAAGCAATTGTTTGGGGTATTATTGGTATGCTTGTAGTAATGATGTTTGGATTGTTTGATCAAGGAGTATGGTTCTTACAAGACAACAACTTATTACCAAACACAGATATCATCTTTGTACATGCAATTCTAGTATCAACGATCATGAACGTAACGTTTGGACCGATGATGATGGCATTTCACAGAGTAACAGATACATTCATTGAACAAAGAGGAAACAACAATAAGATATCAATTTTAGATTCAGTGAATATGGTAAACTGGCCAGCATTTATTTCGTTTGTAGTATTTAAAACTATCCCTTTGTTTTGGATACCAGCACATACAATAACATTTATTATTAGCCCTGAATACCGTGTAATCTTTGCGGCATTACTGGGAATTGTACTTGGCTTACTACTGGGTATGTTTCAAGACAAAAAGGAAACCAATTGAAAAAGAAAATAGCATTAGAAAACTTAAAAAGTAAAGGGACAGTTAAGAGAAGTAGAAAACAGCCTTTTCATTACACTCTAACAACTGAAAATGAAACGTATAACGTATTCATTTTTAAAATAAGTGACACACATCAATTGACAATAAATAGCCCTAAGGTTATTGAATTAGCTAAGGGTAAACTATATGGAATCAAGTATAAAAAAACAAATTCAATGTTATATAGGTGGGATGATAAATCTACAAAAGTAATTATCATTTTACTGGAAACACCATACAGAATATTAAAGTATATTAACGAGAATGAAATAGTAGATATAAGTAAAAATAATATCGTACATAATATTTCATTAATTCATTCGATAAGTGATATTCAGTCAATAAATTAAGAGACCAATAATGGTCTTTTTATTTTTACATTTTTAAACAAGATAAAAAATGTTATAATGTACTAGAGGTGGTATTATGAATATCTTAGTTACTGGCTTTGAGCCATTTCAAAACAATCAGGAAAACCCAACACAAGAAATTGTAAGACTATTACCAAAAGGAATCAAAGGTCATAAAATTATTCCTATAGAACTACCAGTTTTATACAATGAGTCATTTTCTAGATTGAAAACAGAAATAGAAATTCATAAACCAGATGTTGTCATATGTTTAGGACTAGCTGCTGGGAGAAAAGGAATTACTCCTGAAAGAGTAGCTATAAATGTAAATGATTCAACACATCCTGATAACTCAGGGACAGTATATATTGACGAAATTATTATCGAAGAAGGTAACAATGCATACTTCTCAACATTACCAATAAGAGAAATGATTACAATCATGAATGAAAAGAAAATTGATTGTAGTATTTCTAATAGCGCAGGACTTTACGTGTGTAACGATATAATGTATCGATTACTACATTACATAGATGAAAATAAGTTAAACATAATGGCTGGGTTTATCCACGTTCCTCTTATGAGTGAACAAGAGCATAAAAACTTATACCACATGCCATTACCACAAATTCTTGAAGGAATCATCGATTCTATCAAGACTTGTTTATAGGAGGGAATTATGGAAGAAAGAAGATTTGAAGTAGAAGCAAAATTTGGAGTTATAATTAGTGTTTTAGGGTATGTCCCAGAAGAAGTCAAAGGTGTCATTCATATCTTTCACGGAATGGGTGAACATAAAGAACGTTATATGAATTTTATGAAATGGATATCAAAAAAAGGATATGCAGTGTTTGCTCATGATCATAGAAAACATGGAGAGAGTATAGACAAAGAGTTTTACTCTGTAGGTGAATTTACAGACGCAGATCGATTTGAATACTTGATAGATGATGCTCATTACATCGTTAGACAATTGAAAGATGAGTTTAAAGGAGTGCCTTATACATTACTAGGACATTCTATGGGTAGTATTATAGCAAGAAGATATTTAACAAAATACGCAACATACATTGATGCTGCTATAATCATGGGGACATTACCAATCATCAAGAGCGGTAAAGTATTCTTACCAAAACTGATTGCTAAAACAATCAAACTTTTCAAAGGTAATAAAATCTCGCCATTCTTAAGTGAAATGTTAAACAAACCACTTTTAAAAGGTATGGAGAATCCAGAAACAGATTTCGATTGGTTATCTACAGATGAGAAACAAGTAGAAAAATATATTAATGATCCACTATCAGGATATGCATATACACCAACATTCTATATCGAGTTTTTGGACATGTGTGTCAAAGTTAACAAGTCAGAAATCATAAGTGAAGGAAAAGATATTCCAATTTTATTTGTCAGTGGAAAAGCTGACCCAGTTGGTGAAAATGGTGAAGGTGTAAGAGATGTGTATGAACTATATAATGCACATGGTTATTTCCAGTTAACTTTAAAGTTAATGCCAGATTTCAGACATGAAATACTAAACGAGAAAAAGAAAACGACCACTTATAAATTGATTGATGAATGGTTAACTGCTTCTTTGTAAAATTGTAAAGTTTATTTAAAAAACACTTGTCATGTAAAAATTCTTGTGATAAGTTTAGAGTGTATAAAATGAATATTCAAAAGGCAAATACGTGGAAACGCGTAGACGCAAAGTCACGGGGCTAATGGAAAACCAATGCCAGCCGGACCGCAATATGATGATCAAACTTTTTTGGAATCACGGGATAAAAAAAGGGTTTTTTCAGTTATACCAATATTGTGATTTAAGCGTCCTTTTGATTAAGGGCGCTTTTTGTTTATTTTATACCCATTATCATTATAAATTTAGAAGGAGGCTTATATGAGCGAGAACAAAAAAGGAAAGATTAACGTAGGCGTTGATCTTGGCACATCTAATCTCCTAATTTATGTTGAAGGACGAGGTACTGTCTTTAATGAACCAAGTGTTATTGCCGTTGATAAACAAAGCAACAAAGTAGTATCAGTTGGTACAGAAGCAGCAGAATTAGTGGGTAAAGTGCATGACAAAATTGAGGTTGTAAAACCCTTAAACGGAGGAGTAATATCAGATATTGATATGATTAGAGAAATCTTGTTGTTTACGTTTGATCAATTATTTGTACAAACATCACAACAAATCAATAAATTACTGATATGTATCCCATCAGAAATCACAGAAACAGAAAAAGCAGCTATTCTACAGTTAGGTTTAGAACTTGGAATTGACGACGTTAAAATTGACGAAGAAATTAAAGCTGCAGCCATTGGGACAGGTATAGATATCTATACACCTAGTGGACACTTAGTAGTAGACATCGGTGGAGGAACAACAGATTTTGGTGTTCTAAGTTTAGGAGATGTTGTATTAAGTAAATCAATCAAAGTAGCAGGAGATTATTTTGATAATCGAATCACAGACTTCGTAAAAGAAGTGCATAAACTTGAAATCGGACCGCAAACTGCGGAGAAGATTAAAATTGAGTTAGCATCACTAACTGGAGAACTACCAGCAGATGAAGAGGGAAAAACTCTTCAATACCGTGCAATGGGTAGAGACTTAGTTACTGGGTTACCAGGTCAAGTAATAGTAGAAGCAAAAGAAATAAGAGACATCTTATTAGATTGTTTTGAATCAATCAAAGCTACATTAATTGCAACACTAGAAGCTACACCACCTGAACTTGCTGGAGATTTAGTTGAAAACGGAATCTTAGTAACTGGTGGAGGAGCACAAATCAAAGGAATCAAAGATTACTTAGAAGAAGTAACTAAAGTTGAAGTTAATATCTCAAGCAACCCAATGACCGCAGTCGTAAACGGGACTAAGAAATTACTTAAGATGAACAAAGCACATTACTTTGGAGAATTGAGAAGCTAATGGCTGATCGTATGGGCTTAGGAATCGATTTAGGTACTGCGAACCTACTTGTGTATCTTGAGAAAAAAGGAATCATCTTTAATGAACCTAGTGTAATTGCCTTTGATAGAGAATCTGGAAAAATTGTAGCTGCCGGTGAGGATGCTCACAAAATGCTTGGAAAAGTACATGACAAAATAAGTGTTATTAAACCATTGAAAAATGGTGTAATTAGCGATATGAAAGCAGCAAAAGCGTTGGTTGGATATGTTTTAGATAAAGTATCGAACTTAACAGAGCGTGAGTTATCTAATAGTTCATGTGTTATTTGTTGCCCAAGTGAAGTAACGAATATTGAAAGAGATATCATGATCGAACTAGCCAGAACTATGGGTATAGGAGATACATTTATCGAAGAAGAAATCAAAGCAGGAGCACTTGGTGCTAATGTAGATATCTTCAAAAGTAAAGGTGTAATGGTTGTAGATATCGGTGGAGGAACAACAGATGTTGGTGTTCTATCTTACGGAGATATCGTTTTAAGTAGAACAATCAGAAAAGCCGGAAACTTCGTAGATATAGAAGTTGCCAAACATGTTAAAAAAGTAGATAAAGTAGAAATCGGGGAACTTACTGCTGAAAGAGTAAAGTTTGAGTTATCTGATTTACGTGAAGACGCACCACAACTAATCAATCGTTATGCAGGTAGAGACATCGTGCGCGGTGTACCTAAATGGGTAAATATTTCGACTGATGATGTAAAAGGTGTACTTACTCCAATATATGAAGAAGTCGTTAAATTAATTGCCGCAGTACTAAAAGATACACCACCTGAATTAAGTGCAGATATTTTCCAACATGGTATATTACTTACTGGTGGAGGATCATTAATTAAAGGTGTAGATGAATTCATCAAAAGCCGTATTAACGTACCTGTACATGTAGTAAGTAATCCTTTGACATGTGTTGCTGAAGGATCAAAATTCTTACTTAAAAATAGAGGGGATTATTTAATTAATCCGCTGAAGTTGTAGAGAGGTGAAAATGATGGCTGAGAAAAAACAAAAAAGTAAAAAAATGATAAAAATTGGTATAGATTTAGGTACGGCAAACCTATTAGTATTTGTAGAAGGCGAAGGAATTATTTTTAACGAACCATCTGTAATCGCGATGGAATATGGAACAAATGATGTAATCGCAATTGGATATAACGCAGCAAAAATGATTGGTCGAGGACATAGAGGAATCAAGATTGTTAGTCCTTTAAACCAAGGTGTAATTTCAGATATGGATGCTGCTAAAAAATTAATAGAGATGTCTATCAGAAAAGCAGAAACAATGGACATCAATTTAAAAGCTTCGACAGTGTTGATTTGCTGTCCAAGTGAGGTAACACAAATTGAACGTGAAGCAATGGTAGACTTAGCGAAAAACTTAGGTGTACCAGATGTATTTATTGAAGAAGAAGTAAAAGCTGGTGGAATTGGCGCTGGGTTAGATATTTACTCATCTCAAGGTTCATTGGTAATTGATATAGGTGGAGGTTCTACTGATATCGGTGTCTTATCTTTAGGAGACATCGTTGTAAGTGAATCAATTAGAGTAGCTGGGAATTATTTTGATCAAGAGATCATAAATCATTTACAGTATAATCACGGATTACTTATTGGTAAGAAAACTGCTCAAAGAATCAAAGAGCAGATTGGGACTTTAAGAGAAGACGTCTCTGAAGAAACAACAACTCATGCTAATGGTAGAGACTTGGTATCAGGATTACCAAGACAAATACAAGTAACTCAAACAGAGATTAGAGACATTCTAGTTGAACCATTTAAAAGTATTGCAAACACAATACTTAAAGTATTACAAAATACACCTGCAGAACTAAGTGCAGATATTATTGAAACAGGTATTTTAGTAAATGGTGGTTGTGCATTAATCGATGGAGTAGACGAGTTCTTACAAAAAGAAATTGGTCTTGATACACACATCGCAAAAAACCCTTTAACGGCAATAGTTGAAGGTACAAAAGTATTACTACAAAACCGTGGTAATTACTACATAAAACCAGTTGATTAAACTTGAAATACTACGTAGAATCAATGATGATCACAGGCATACTTGTCGCAACAGTCATCATTGATATCTTCATAGATGAACTGCTATTATCACTCATATACATTGTACTTGTTTTATACACATTCTATGTGTATGTAAACAGACACGATCACAAAATAATCATTAGAAAACTTCACTCAAATAAACGATTTAAAGAGAAGAAACTACAAGATTATTTTGTCATGTTTATTGAGTTCTCAAACCTGAACAATTACTCACAATTCTATGACTCACACATAGGGGACAACATTTTCAAAGATGTTGTTGAGACCTTAAAAAAACATATCCCTAAAAAGAACTTATACATTTACAGAAACGATCAATTAGTAATCATTCAAGAGTTCCAAAGTAAGCATGTCATTAACACAAGTTTAAGACAAGAAGAAATGATTTCTTGTGCAATGAAACTGTCACAGTTTATCAAAACAAAAACTGTGCATAAAGAGCAAAGAAGTGACTATGACATAAAACTGCATATTGGAACAGCATCACTTGGAATGATGAAAACAGAACAAAGTATGAATGACCTTATCAGATTAGCTGAATTCACAATGATCAAAGCGAAAGATAAAGGAAAAGAAATACTTAGTGCAACAGAACAATTACGTTCGATAAAACAAGATCTTGATGTCTTTAACAAAGAAATAGAAGAAGGGTTACAATTAGATGAATTTGTCCCGTTCTTCTTTCCAATCATCAATACTAAATCTTTAAAGATTACCGGTGTTGAAAGTCTGGTTAGATGGACCAAGGATAAATACAGAGAAATTGAAGCAGCTAAATTTAAAGACATCGCCACAGAAAAGAAATTGTTTGAACAAATTGATAAGCGGGTTATTAAGAAAACATTTATGGCATACAAAATCTGGAAAGAAAATAATCTAATTGATGAAGATTTCACAATAACTATCAACTTAAGTTATCAATCATTAGTAAACATCAATCCGATTGAGTTACTTACTCTATCAAACGAGTATAATATCGTGCCTAACAATGTTTCATTCGACATAAGTGAAGACAGTATCGTGTCTAAAAAAGGAGTCTCTAGCATTCAAAAATTACGTACTGCTGGATTCAAGATATCCTTAGACGCACTCAGCAACAGGTGGTTCTCATTAGAAGCTCTACTAATGATAGATTTTGATTCTTTGAAAATCAATCAGACAGTATCTACAAACTCTAATTATTCTAAAAAACAAGAATTATTACATACATCATTAGTAGAGTTTTCCAATAAATCTAAGATAAACATACTTAGCAAAGGAATCGAGAACAAACACCAATTAGAATATGCATTACAACTTAATGTTGATTATGTGCAGGGATACTATTTTACTAAACCTTTAAACGATGAACAAATCATTGTTTACCTAAACAAATACAGATATGGTATCCAAACCCACTAAAAGAAGAGGACTTCCTCTTCTTTTTCCTTATTTATAGAAAAAAAACTTAAAAACTATGACATAATTTGTTACAATTATAATTGAGACATATGAAGGAGGTTGTTTGAATGAACGATGTAATACAAAAAGAACTAGAAAAAAACTATTCAAAAGTAGTTAAAAAAGACTTACAAGTAAAAGAGGGTATTGAGAAATTAACCAACGCATATGAAAAAACGAAAAAATCAAATGCGACTAATCTTAAAGGTGAATTAAAAGAATTTACAGGAACAGACAAAGAAATTAATCAAGCTCATAAAGCTGAGTTGGAAAAGATTAAAGATTACAACAAGGATCAACTTGCTGGAGTTAAAGTAAAAGAAACTGAAGTAAGTAAAAATCATGAAGAAGCAGAAGAAAAATCTGTTCAAAAATTAGAGAAGGAAATTGCACGTTTAGAAAAAGCAAAAGAAAAACTAAATAGTGATTTCGAGAAACTAACTCAAAAGGTTTTAGCTCAATACAACAAAGATGTTGAAGCAAACCAAAAAGAACAAGATAAAATTTCAAAAGACAATGTGAGTGAGCAAGAAGACTTACAAGAAAAGTACAATGATAAAGAAGCTAAGTACAATGAAAAAAGTGCTGCTTTAAATGAGAAAAGAGAAGCTAAAATTACAAAATTAAATGAAGCTTCTACAAAGAAAATTGAAAAACTTAACGACGGAATTGTAAAACAAAGAGAAAAAGTTGATAAGCAATTAGCTGACGCAGTACCTATCTTCGAAGAGAAACTAGAAGAAGTAAATGCATTGTTAGCTCAAGAGCAAGCTGAGTTTGAATCAAAACTTGGAGATATCAAAGAAACTCTTGATTCAAAATTACAAAGAAGAAATAAATTCTTAGAAAAAGCTGAAAATGAAAATGATTCAAAAGCAGCAAAAATTCAAAGAAAAGAAATCAAGCAACTAGAACAATCTGCTGATAGAGAAATTAAGACTTTAGAAAAAGCTCATAATGATCGTAAAGTGGATTTAGAAGCTAAGAAATTAGAACTTCTTAAGAATAACTTAGAGCAAATCGCAGCAGTTGAACGTGAATTTGTAAACTTCAAAGAAGACAATCTAATGCAAGTTGAAATTAATAAAGTTACTTTAGCTGATGAAATCACTAAAGCAAAACTAGATACAGAATTAAAACTTCAAGATGAATTAGCTAAATTTAGCGAATTTGCTGCGAAACATAAAGACCAAACTGCAAAAGCATTAAAAGAGTCTGAATTAGCATTAAACGAGCAAAAAGATTTAGAAATGAAATTAGTAATTGAATTTGACAAAACAAATCAACAAAATGAAATTCAATTAAATGAAGACTTATCTTTAAATCTAAAAGATCAACAAATTGCTGAACTGGCTAAAATAAACGAATGCTCAGTTAACGATGTTGACTTAGCAATCAATCTTGCAAAACTAGAAAACGAAAGAGAAGTGCAAAACTTCCAAACAGAATCTGACACTTTAGAGAATGACAAATTATCAGCGATTAAGTTACATGAATCTGATAATAAAAAACTTGCTGGTGTTAAAGCTGAATTCCTTTCAAATCAAGAAGCACTTGTTGTTTTATATCAGAAACGTGCTGAAGAGTTATTAGAAGCTGAAGAATTAGAAATCAATAATAGAGTTAATTTAAAAGTTAAATTCTTAGAAACTCAAATCAAACGTGTTGAACAAGACTTGAAAACATTAGTATCTGATATTGAGTTATCAAACAAACAAGAACTAAACTTATATAATAAAGAAATAGAAAAAATTGCATCAGCTGATCAAAAAGAAGTTACTGCATTTAAACAATCAGAAGAAGATGCTATCCAAGCTTTAGTAGATGAGAAAAAAGAACTAGATCCAAAAGCTGATAAAGCTAGAATCATGGAACTAGATTCAATCATCGAATCTAGAAAACAAAACTACCGTCAAGAATTAAAACAAAAAGAAGATTTTGTTTTCGCTAAAACACAGTTATTCCAAGAAAACATTTTACTAGCAAATCAACGTAAAGACAAAGCTGTTGAAGAAGCTAAAGAGATGTCTACATTAGAAACAAATGATTTAAATCAAGCTTTAGAAGTTGCTCAACAAAATAAAGAAGTTGAACTACAAGAAGCAAAAGCTAGATATGATAAGACTGTAAACAATACAAACTTATTCAAGAACAATTCAACAAACAGAAATCAATCAATGACTGAAGAAAATACAATGTACTTCAACAATAGAGTAAACAAAGAGAATAAATCTATTGAAGATGCAAAATCATTATTCGAACAAAGAAGAAATGAAAGCAATCAAGTACTAGACAATAAGATTCAAGTTCAAGAGCAAAACAGAGTGAATCATAATGAGGAACTTAAAAATAACGCTGCTCAAAAAGAACAAGAATTAGAAGCAAAATTAGCTGAATTCAAAAGCCAAGTTGCTGCATCAAACCAAGATGAACAAAAACGTCTACAAGAACAAGCATCTAAGTTATCAGCTACAAATGGTGAATCTCAAAACAAACATAATCAAACTGTTCGTGAGACAGCAGCTACATTGCGTACACAACAAGCTAAATACGAGTCTTCAGTAGCAAATATCGATAAAAAACAAGATGTTGAAACTAAGAACTTTGAAGCAGAACAAACTCGTGTTCAAAAAGAATACGATATCGAACTTAAAAAAGGACTTCAATCAATCAAAACAAAATTAGATTCAGATATCAAAGCATTATAAAACTTAAAAGACTCTTATTGAAAGAGTCTTTTTTTTGTTATAATGAAGGTGGTGATAGATATGAAACAAAATATTAAATTATTAATCTGGGTTATTCTGGATATTATAATCGCATTGGTAGTCAGATATCTATTTGAACTTGGGTACATATATCTTCAAGACTACCTAGACTGGACAATATCATTTAGAATGATTTCTAGATCATTCCTAACATTTATTGTTGTTTTGATTTGGTTAGCTATTGTATTACGTAGTGAACATACTACATCAAAATTACCATGGTTAATTTTCTTAACATTAGAACCATTCATTGGTTTAGCTTTATTCCTTACATTTGGACGAAGTTATATGAATAGTTATAGATATAGATCAAAACCATTATCAAAACCGGGTGAGTATTTGCTAAGAGAACCAAAAACAAATTTCAATCATAAATCATATCTCGCGATAGACTCAGAAATAACTGATATATACAAAGCAGCATTCAATTCCACAAACCATCATGCATACTTGAACTCAAATAGAATTGAAATATTGAGAGATGGTGAGAATAAATTTAATTCTTTAATTAAAGACTTAAAAAGTGCAAAAACATTTATCCTTATGCAGTACTATATAATTAGGACAGATGAAATTGGGACTGAAATTCTTGATATCTTAAAAGAAAAAGCTATGGACAATGTAGCTGTGTATTTACTATACGATGCAATTGGAAGTGTATTTCTTGATAAGGAGTACATAAAAAGTTTAAAAAAGGCAAAAATCAAAGTAGTTAAAAACGAACCAGTATTCTTTGGATTCTTTAATACAAAGATAAATTATAGAAACCATAGAAAAATCACCGTAATTGATGGAAGAAAAGGATACATGGGTGGAATGAATTTAGGAGATGAATACCGAAATACAATTTCTCCATTTGGACACTTCAGAGATACACACTTGAAAATAGAAGGTAGTGGAGTTAAATCACTTACACAACTGTTCTTTAGAGATTGGTATACAAATACAAAGAAATTTATCAACGAAGATGTGTTCTATCCAGACTATAAAGTACAAAGTAAAGGTCTGTTGCAAATTGTACCATCTGGACCAGAATACAAAAATCCTCCAATACGAAACATGTATGTTAAAATGATCAATAATGCAAAGAAATCTATCAAGATTATGACTCCGTATATCGCTCTTGACCAGGAGTTACTAACATCGCTTATTATCGCCTGTAAATCAGGTGTTAAAATCGATATCATTGTACCAGGTATACCTGATAAGAAATCAGTATACATAGTTACAAAATCATTCATTCATGAATTATTAGAAGAAGGAATAAATGTACATGTATATACAAAAGGTTTTACACATGCAAAAGTATTTATTATTGATGATCATTTAGCATCTTGTGGAACATATAATTTAGATAATCGATCTGCTAGAATTAATTTTGAAGTAACAGCTTTGCTATATGGTGCACCTGTTGCGGATCTTGTTAAAGACTTTGATGATGATTTACTTGAATCAGAAATACAAGTTGAATCAGTTTGGAACAAAAGAAGTCTACCTTCAAGGCTTATTGAAGGTCTGTTTAACTTGTTTAGTCCTTTAGTTTAAACGAAGCACAATGTGTTTCGTTTTTATTATATCTGACATCATATTATAATATAAGTAGGTGATATTATGACAAAAAAAGAAGTTATGGAAGAATTAGAATCATACGGCTCTGAGCAAACTAGAAAAATCTATACCAATCACGGTGCTGATTTAGAACAGTTTGGTGTTAGTATGGCAAATTTAAAGAAACTATTCAAAAAGGTTAAAAAGAACCACGAACTTGGTTTTGAATTACTTTTCTCTGGTAATATTGATGCAATGTATATGTCCAAATGGATGATAGATTCATCTAAACTGACCAGACGTCAATTAGAAGAGATATTACTTAGTACAACTTACTATATGATTATCGATTCCATCGTCGCATATTTGGCTGCTAAAGATACAGCGTTAGGACTTGATTGTCTACATCATTGGATTGATCATGATGACAAGAGATTCAGACAATCTGCGTATAGTCTGTTTGGTTTAATATTGATGTCATACAGTGATGAATTGATCGATACAAACTTAGTCAAAATTAAATTAGAGTATGTAAAAGAAAATATACACAATGAAGAGAACAGGGTTCGATATTCTATGAATGGTTTTTTAATCTCGGCTGGGATATATCTTTCTCAGTTCACAGATACATGTAAGGAATATGCAAGTGACATTGGGAAAGTAACAGTTTATATGGGTAAAACTTCTTGTAAAGTGCCAGATGCATTACCTTATATTGAAAAAGTAGAGAAAATGAATAAGATAGGTTTTAAAAGAAAGTTATAAGATGCAAGTTAATTGATCAAATAAATTAATTATGCAGCTATTGATTACCGGAGGTATATTATGGACTTACTAAGTATAGAATCATTTGTTGAGAGTGCATTGCTTGTTTTAAATCAATACGGATTTATCATTGTTATATTATTTGCATTCATCCACCCGATAATAGAAGGTCCTCTTTCTTTGTTTACATTGAGTCTCGGTATTGCACTAATGGGTGTTGTTACATCTTATGTTGTTATATTCTCATTTAATATGATTGGTTGCCTTGTATTATTCATTCTTGTTAAGAAAGTTGATCGATTCTCCAATTACTATTTACATAATAAAAAGGTATCTGGTAATGTCCTTATATGGCTTAAAAACACAAAAAAATGGAAACACATTTTTGTATTAGGTGTACCTGTAATTCCAACTTATCCAGTGAAAATAGGATATTTACTGAGTGAACCTGATTCTAAAGATGCAATGAAAACACTAATTGGTGCATATATATTTCTGTTTTTAGGTAATACATTGATTTACTTCGGGATTCTTAATTTTTTAGAATCTGGAATCTCAAGAATTATATCTGTATTTATGCTTCTAGTCTTAGTTGTATTTGTATACTTTGGTAAAAGTATATTCAATAAAATCGGTTTAGTAAAAGAGGAAGTATAATTCCTCTTTTTTTGTGTAATATTTTACAGTTTAATCTAAAGCACTTATAATGATAGTGAAAGAGGTGGTTTTATGTTTACAAACCAAGGTTCAAAAAATGAAAATTGATAAACTTAATCAAATCTCTACTGGAGTAGGAGACAAAGGGACCAGCATTAACTTTAATAACATCAAATACAGTAAAGACGATATCTTATTTGAAGCACTTGGAACAATTGATGAAGTAAGTAGTATTCTTGGGATTTGCTTCCAAGTTACAAACTATAAGGAAATAAAGACAATTCAAAGAACACTGCAAGATATCAACTCACAAATAGCTACAAGTACAAAGGATAAAAGAAATCAACTTAATTTGATTTCTCAAAGTGATATAGATTATTTGGAAAAAACTGAAACTCAGTTCCTAAAAACATCTCATATAACACATGAATTTGTTTTACCAGGTAGTGAATCAAAACAGAGTGCATTTTTAGATTTAGCTAGAACGGTTACTAGACGATCTGAAAGAAAAATAGTGAGTTTTATAAATAATTATGAACGTGATGATCTTGATTTATGTCTAATATACTTGAACAGATTAAGTGACTTATTATTTATTATGGCAAGACAAAAATAAAGAGCATATTCTTGCTCTTTTTGTTTGTATTTTATTGCTATTATCTAACTGGTCAGTATTGTCTTTTCTTTGAGCATATTACAACACAAAACCTCCTTTATATATTATAATTATAAATAAGAGAGGTGAATGAAATTATGATGATACATAAGTACGATGAGTTAGGAAAAGCAAACTATGGTTGGCTAAGCACGAGTTATCATTTCTCATTTGCCAACTACTACGATCAAAGTAAAGTTCATATTGGAAGCTTACGAGTATTAAATGATGATTATATTGAACCCAACCAAGGGTTTGATACACATCCACATTCCGATATGGAGATAGTCACATATATTGTTGATGGTGAACTGACACATCAAGATTCTATGGGGAATAAAAGAAAGCTTGGACCATACGGTGTTCAATACATGAGCGCGGGTACTGGTATTCAACACAGTGAATTAAATGAAGGTACAAATGTACTCCACTTGTACCAATTATGGATTCTTCCTGATAGAAATGGACATAAACCCGATTACGGAGATAGAAATTTTTCTGATCAGATGATTCAAAACTCATTCTTGGAAATAGTTAGTTCAGAAAAAGGAAAAGGTGTTATCCATATTAACCAAGAGGCAAGTATTAAAGTTGGTGAGTTTGATTCAAACCAAAATATTAGTATTAGACTTGAAGACTTCAAATATAGTTATTTAGTTGTAATTGATGGAGTTGTTGAAGTAGATAATAATATTATTGGTAAAGGTGACGCGATAGAAAGTAAAGAATCTTATCATTTAACTGTAAAAGAGAACACACACATATTACTTATAAGAACAAACGATAGATAGAAAGAGGAAGAAGATGACAGTACAAGAAGTAAACTTAATGAGAAGAAGTATTCAGCATTTTGATAAAAATAGACAACTAGACATGGAACTGGTCAAAAGAATTATTGAAGAATCAACATATGCTCCAAGTGGTTTCAATTTACAACCGTGGAGAGTGATAATTGTTAAATCAGAGAAGAATAGAAATGATTTATTTGAACTTTCATATAAACAAGAAAAAATAAAAGAAGCACCAATCACATTAATCATTGTTGCAAACAAAGAAGGATATACAAAAGAGAACCCAGCTTGGAATGAAATGATTAAGAATCATGGCGAAGAAAGAATCAACAGTTTAATAGAAGGGGCATCAAAAGCATATGGGAAAGACGAAGTTTCAAAAACCAAGTTTGCTCATTTAAACACATCATTATTCTCAATGACATTGATGTTATTATTTAAGTCATATGGTATTGATTCTCATGCTGTTGGTGGAATGAAACAATCCGAAGTTAAAAAAATGTTTAATATTGCGGATAATGAAGACATTAATATGTTGTTACCAATAGGGTATAGAGACAATGATAAGCCTTTAACGAAGAGATTAATAAGAAAAACATATGAAGACATAGTAACTGTTTTTTAAAATGAAGTTAGATACTTCATTTTTTTTGTTATAATATATATAAGGTGATAACATGAAAAAATATTTTGGATTACTTAAAACTAGCAAGCGTTTTAGAATCTATGCCCTACTCGGATTATTGAGTTGGGTTATTTTACTTATGTTAGCAGCCTTTTTTATTAACCGGGATGTTAATAACATTGTTAGTAACGAAACCGAGAAATTATTACATCATTACGAGATAGAGTTTGAGAAAAACGACCATCATATTCTTTTAATAGAAGCATACTTCAGTGAACATGCATTAAGTATGGATCAAGAAGAGTTTTCTAACCTTCTTGAAAACATTGGATCTGATGAAGTAATACAATACATCGTATTAGATCATTCAGCTCAAGCACAGTTTGTACATCCAATTGAAGACTATGATGATTTAATAACAATAAATACAATGGATATTTCAAATCCATATCAGCGAAACGAATTGACAGAAGCAATTCTTTCTAGGGAATTACTTTACCAATATGAAGTAGTTGATGATAGAGTACAGTCTTTTTATCTAAGAAAAGCATTGTTCATCGATGAAGAGTTTTACGGATTTATAACTATCGCTTTGGATCCTTATTATCTTTCTAGTGATGATGTTCAGTTTAAAAGCGACTTCATAGATTCTGCGTTATTCACCAATGAAGGAGATATTATCAGTGGAACCGGTGTTCTTAAAGATTATACTCTTCAAGAATTGACAGTTGGAGAAACAACAATCAAAATAGGTGGTAAAATTGATTACTCATTTGCTATAATCCTTTCATTACAGTATTTTGCATTTGTTGCTATTGTTTCTATTGTTATGTTAATCTCTG
>NZ_CEXEES010000017.1:0-32386 GCF_982632705.1 Candidatus Izemoplasma sp.
TATAATTTATATATAGAAATCTGTTTATTTTTGTAAGCGATTTTGCTATAATGTTATCAGTATGGAAAAACACAGAAAGAGGTGAACGCAATGAGTACAGAATCTCAAAATGTTAAAGAATTATTTGAGAGTTGGATTCAAGATGCAGAAACTAAATTAAGTGAAAAAGATTTAATAGAAAATATGAAATCTTACTTAGTCGGGCAGCATCCTGAAATTTGTGGTAAATGTACACCGTGTAGAGACGGGGTTATCCGCATGGAACAACTTTTAGATGATTACACTAACGAGATAGCAACGCTTAAAACTCTTAAAGAGCTTGAGCAATTAACTTACAACTTGCGCGCTTCTCGATGCAGTGTCGGGTTAGATATAGGTAAGAATTTCGAGGTTATCCTTGAAAACAATTACAATACACTTTATCAACCTGTTAAAAAATATTAGGAGGATATTATGGCTAAGATTACAATCAATGGTATTGAACTTAAAGTAAAAAAAGGCACAACTATCCTTACAGCTGCAAAGAGTATCGGTATTGAAATTCCGAAGTTATGTTTTATTGAAGAAATCAATGAAATAGGATTTTGCCGTATATGCGTAGTAGAAGTTGAAGGAGAACAAGATTTAGTATCAGCATGTAACACAGAAATTTCAAATGGAATGGTGATTCAAACTGATTCAGAAAAAGTTTTAGACACAAGAAAAACTACATTAGGTTTACTTGCAGCGAAACACAGATTCGATTGTTGGAGATGTCCAAAAGATGGAATGTGTGAGTTCTACGATTTACTAAAAGCTAACGATGTTGTCTTTGAAGAATTTGGTCCAGGGATCGGGAGAAATCCTGAAAAGATCTTTGGTACAGGTATTTCACAAGACCAGAGTAAATGCGTTTTATGTAAACGATGTGTCGCAGTATGTGAACACGTAGTAACAGCTAAAGTTTTAAAATTTAGAGATGATGATGGAATTAATCCAATCGTTTCTCCTACACCTGGTTTAGCGTTCGATGAAGCAGGATGTATTTTCTGTGGGCAATGTACTAAAACATGTCCAACGGGTACGTTACATGAAACAGACCATATTAAAAGAGTTGAATCTTTATTAAAAGATGAAAATAAAAAAGTATTTGTACAAGTTGCTCCAGCAGTTCGTGCATCACTAGCAGAAGAATTTGGGTATGACATTGGGACTCCTGTTAGAGAGACACAAGGAAAAATGTATAGAGCATTACAATTACTTGGATTTACAGAAGTTACAGATACAAACTGGGCAGCGGACCTTACTATTTTAGAAGAAGGTACTGAACTAATCGGGCGTATTAAAAATGGTGGACAATTACCACTATTCACATCATGTTGTCCTGCATGGGTTAGTTATACAGAAATGTATAAACCAGAATACATGGGGAATTTATCAACAGCGAAATCTCCACATATGATGCAAGGTCAAATGATCAAAAATTATTACGGAAAAAAATACTTAAATGAAAAACCAGAAAATATAGCAGTTGTATCAATCATGCCTTGTACCGCTAAGAAATATGAAATTTCTCGTGAAGAAATGGAAGTAGACGGTGTACGTGATGTTGATGCAGTATTAACAGTAAGAGAACTTGCTAAGATGATTAAACGTAAAGGTATTGATTTTAGACGTTTAGAAGATTTAGAACTAGAAGGACAACTTGCTCAATTTAGTGGAGCAGGAACAATATTTGGGGCATCTGGTGGAGTTGCAGAAGCAGCTTTACGTTCAGTTTATGAAATCTTAGAAGGTGAAACATTAGAAACACTGGAATTCAATGCAGTACGTGGTGTTAACTTCAGTAAAGAATATGAAGGAACAATAAAAGAAGCATCTATCAAACTACCAAAAACAAACTTAACAGTTAATGTAGCAGTAGTTCATGGTGGGGCAGCTTTAAAACGTATGTATGAAATATTAGATGAAGGTAAAAAACAATATCACTTCATAGAATTCATGGCTTGTCCTGGAGGATGTGTAAATGGTGGAGGAATGCCAATCACTAATGAAATTCCAATGCATGAAGTAATCGCAAGAAGATCACAAAGTTTATACGATCAAGACAGTACAGATTTACCAATCAGAAAATCACACGAAAATGAACAAGTATTAAAAGCTTATGAAGATATGTTAGGAGAACCTAACAGTGAAATCGCTCATAAGTATTTACATACACACTATACCCAAAAAGGGTTCACAAAGGAATAGGTGTCGAATATGATTAATGAATATAAAAGCTATTTAGAACCTAAATTTGTTTATATTCCTCTTACAGATCCTACATACAAAATCGCCAATGTAAAAGTTACTGAAGGCGACACTGTATTAATAGGGACAGTAATTGGATATAAATACAAAGGTCAAATCAAATTACCAGTTGTTTCTAGTGTGAGTGGAACTGTTAAAGGATTTGAAGAATTACAAGATCGTTTTGGTAAAACTGTAGATCACTGTGTTATCGAAAATAACATGGAAGATAATCAAATAGATTTAAAATCATTTGAAAATGCATCGTCATCACAAGTACGTGCTAGAATTGCAGAACTTGGTTTAGAACAAATCAATGTAGACGGAATATATACTCCACTACAATTTGACAAACCAATCAAACACGTTGTAGTGAATGCGTCATTCACAAATGAACCATTCTTAAAAACAGATTATATGTTTGTAAATGAGAATGCAGAAAATATCGCAAATGGAATTGAATTACTAAGAGTTGCTGCTAACGCAGAAACTGTTACAGTAATCGCAGATAAAGATATGGAACCATTCGCATTCAATAGTTTAGGTGAAGCTATAGTTGATAAAAATATGCAACTAGAAACTGTTAAATTATTAAAAGTAAATGGTGGAGATTTCAAAGTAATCTCAAAATTAATTAACAAACCAGTATCACCTAACTTACTAAATGATGGTGTATTATATGTCAAAGTTGATACAGCTAAAATTATTTATGATGCAGTTGTCTTAGGTAAAGTACCTAATCAAAGACAAGTAGCAATCACAGGTGATGGTGTAAAAGAAAATGTAATTTACGATGTAGTAGTTGGAACAAAACTATCAGAAATCGTAGAAGACCTTGGTGGTTATAACGACGTTGAAGAAATGGTATTACATTATGGTTCATTTACAACAGGAAACCAATTAACAACGGATAATACAAGTATCACACTTAATGTTGATACGATTAACTTCCAAGAATATGTAGAACTAGAAGAAGAAGTTTGTACTAAATGTGGTGAATGTAATGATGTATGTCCTGTAGGAATTCTTCCTCAGAACATAATGGATGCTGAAATAAGAAATGTGAACGAACGAATAGTAGATTTAGATACACAAGCTTGTATCGAATGTGGATTATGTACATATACATGTCCATCAAATATCAACGTATTAGAATGGGTGCGACGTGCTAAACGTCGTGTTGGATAAGGAGTGATATGATGAAATTTATTACTAAAAAGCCTCCTATCGTTACCAATGGTGAGCACACTTATAAACGTTCGTTAACACTACACATCGCATTGATCATCGCAGCATTAGCAGCAATCATCTTAAACGGATTCTACACATACCCTGTATTTGAAGATGTAACACCATTATTCAATTCAGGATTAGAACAATCATTCAAAGTATTTTCAATGATCGCAATTGCATCAATGATTGCAGTTGTTATTGAATTATTCTATTCATTGTTTGAAGGGGATACAACTAAATTTAGTTCTTATAAAGGATTTGTAGACCCAATCAATACAGGGATATTAATTGCATTATTATTACCGATTAACACTCCAATCTTTGTTCTTGCATTAGCAGTATTTGTTGGTGTATATATTGGTAAATTAGTGTTTGGTGGATTTGGATTCTACATTTTCAATCCAGCACTAGTTGGAGCTTTATTTGCATTTAGTGCATTTGGAGCTGACCATTTAGCACAAGATTTAGTTACACCATTAGAACTACTTAAAACAGCAATAACAACAAATTCAGCATTTATCATGTCTGATGTTTGGCCATTATTAATTGGTAATTACCAATCAATCAGTATTGGTAGTACAAGTGTTATTGTCTTATTACTATTGTTTGCATATTTATGTGTAACAAAAGTAATCGACTTACGAATCAGTGGTACTTACTTACTAACTGTAGTAGTTATGTCATTTGGAATTGGTGGAATCTTATTTGGATTTGGTGAGATGGCATTAAACTATGTCTTAATCAACCTGATAACTGGTATTGCCGTATTTGGTGCAGTATTCTTTGTTAGTGAAACAGTAAGTACTCCAACTTCAAGAGAAACAAAATTAGTATATGCAGTTACTGTAGCTATCTTAATGATGGTATTTAGAACTTTATCTAGTAATGTTGAAGGATTAATCTATGCCGTGTTATTTGGTAACATGATTACACCATTCTTAAATAGAACAGTTAAAAAATCAAATAAAAAAGCCCTAATCAAAACTTTGATTGGGATTACAATAGCAGTTGTCGGAGTAACATTTATCATTGGATTTATGTTAAAAGGACAGATAGAAGAATCAACTGTTAGTGCAATAATGTTTGGAGGGATTTTATAATGAAGCATATTAAAATCGTTCTAGCATTAACTTTAGTAGTTGTAGTGATGATGGTCGGTGTATTCGCAGTTGAAGATGCATTAAGACCTGAAATTGAAATTGCTGCAGCGGAAAGAGCAAACTTAGCAAAAGATGATGTTTTATCAGGTGCAGCAGCACATCCAGTTGCAGTTTTAAACGCAATTGAAGAGGATGAAACCTTAGACGTTGCTGATACAGGAATTACTGGTATTTATTATTACGAAGGACTTGGATATGTTTATCAAGCTGAATTCTCTGGATTCGCATCAACAATTCAATATATGGTTGGATTTGATGAACTTGGAAATGTAACTGGTTTTAAAACATTATATCAAAATGATTCACCAGGTTATGGTGCGAAAATTGGTTTAAAAGAAACAACGGATCAATTACTTGGACTTACAATTGGGGATTTAGAATCTGGAAACTTTGATGGAATCTCAGGAGCTACATTTACAACTACAGGTTGGAAAGATAGTTTAGCAGCAGTTATTGGATTCCATAACAATGTATTCTTAGGAATTGAAATCGTTGATGTTACAGCTTCTATGTCAGGATTACCAATCAGTGTAACAAAAGTAGAAGAAGTACAACAAAGCGGTACACCTATTGAGTATGTATATACTGTTGAGTTTTACGGATATAATCAAACAGCAGCATCAGTATTTACAATAACAATTGATTTAGCTAGTGAAGTTCAATCAGTTGAAGTAATTACTATGAATGAAACTGATGGCATCGGATCGCACATCGCTGATCCAGAATTCATTCAACAATTCCTTAACATGAGTGTTGAAGATGCTACAGATAATAATTATGATCAA
This sequence comes from Candidatus Izemoplasma sp., assembly GCF_982632705.1. NCBI lineage: Bacteria > Bacillati > Mycoplasmatota > Mollicutes > Candidatus Izemoplasmatales > Candidatus Izemoplasmataceae > Candidatus Izemoplasma > Candidatus Izemoplasma sp. The sequence continues at coordinate 5,450 of NZ_CEXEES010000017.1, forward strand.
ATGGGTGGAGTAACATATCCAGCAACATTATTCGGATTTGAAACTTCATTTACAGAAGCATATATGTATCACAGAGTTGAAGTAGAGGGATATGAACCTCATGTTGAAACTGAACTAGAAAAAATTGCCAGATGGTATGTTGAATTATCTAGTGAAGCAGCTTTAACGGATACTACAAGCTCTTATACTTTAGATGATACATTCGTTGAAAAAGTAGAAGAGAATGATGATTTCGTAATCTTAACTGCAACTTTCCCTGGTTTTATCGATGATATGACAATCATGATTGGATTTGATAAAGAATCTAATGATGTTACAGGATTAAGAGTATTGGTTAATGATGAGACACCAGGTTACGGTTCAAAAGCTAGCGATGAAGATTTTACAGATTTGTTTATCGATTTAAATCACATACTAGCATTATACGGACAGTTTGATAGTATTGGTGGAGCTACAGGAACATCAAATGCAATCAAAGATGGTTTATGGGATATCGTAGGATTCTATAGAGTTGAATTAATGGGTGAGCAACCAATTATAATTGCAGAACCGAGACCAGACTCTGAAACTACAGCAAACTTAAACTTACAAGAAGCATATCCTACTGCAGATTCATTTGTAGAAGTATATGAAGATACACCATATCAAGAAGGTATAAGAAATATTTATGCAGCTTTAGATTCAGGATCAAATGTAATTGGGTATGTATATTACGGATTTGAGTCTGGGAACTTCTTGAACGTTGAATACACATGGGGTGTTAATAATGCAGGTCTAACACAAGAGTTATACATCATCACTGATGGTACTTCTTGGGAGTGGGCACCTGATTACTCAGGAGGTCAAATCTTCGAAACATCTACATTCTTAAATTTATATACAGCTATCGAAATTGGTAGTATATTAGATGCACAAGTTAATATTGATTCATGGAGTGGAGTATCTACCACAACAGGTGGTATGAGAGCAGCTCTTGAGGCAATCGCAGAGTATCATGAAGATAATAACGTAGGAGGTGGAAACTAATGGCAAAACCTCAAAAGTCATTGACTGAAGTTTTTACTAATGGTTTCTTAAAACAAAATCCTACATTCGTACAATTCCTCGGAATGTGTCCTACTTTAGCAGTAACATCTAAAGTATCAGATGCTCTTGGAATGGGTGCAGGTGTAATTTTCGTTCTTGTATTTAGTAACTTGATTATTTCATTAATCAGAAACTATGTACCACGAGAAGTACGTATCCCAATCTTTATCGTAATCATCGCAGGACTAGTTACAATCTTAGAAGTATTCATGGAGTGGAAACTATATGATTTATATATTAGTTTAGGTACATTCTTAAGCTTAATCGTTGTAAACTGTTTAATCTTAGGACGTGCAGAAGCATTTGCTTCTAAAAACGGACCTGTTAGATCAGTATTAGACGGATTAGGTATGGGTATTGGATTCACAGGTGGGATAGCATTAATCGCATTCTTCCGTGAGTTATTAGGAAACGGAACAATTACTATTTGGGGTAACTTATCATTTACGTTAATCCCTGAAACATATACAATCGGATTATTAACATCAGCTGCAGGAGCTTTCTTAGTATTTGGGATCTTAGTATCACAAATCAACAAAGTTAAGTTCAGAAAAGCTGAACAAAGCGAGGTGGCTTAATATGGATTTAATCGCAATTGCATTCGGAGCTATATTCGTAAATAATGTTGTATTAAAACAGTTTTATGGTCTATGTCCATTCTTAGGAGTTTCAACTAAGAAATCATCAGCAATCAGTATGGGTATGGCAGTAACTTTCGTTATTACTTTATCTGCTATGATTTCACACTTAATCTACGTTAATGTATTAGTAAAAGATATTAACCCTGATTTACCGGGTGTTCAAGACTTAAGATTCTTATCTACTATTATATTCATCTTAGTTATCGCATCATTCGTACAATTAGTAGAAATGATCATTAAAAAATTCTCAGCTTCAATCTATAGTGCTTTAGGTGTTTACTTACCACTAATCACTACAAACTGTGCTGTACTTGGGGTAGCAATCGATATCACTAAAAATAGTGAAACAAAAATCGGATTCGCTAATCCTACATTGGCACAAGTTACTATATACGCACTTGGTATCTCAATAGGGTACGCATTGATTATATTCTTGTTCAGTGCAATACGTGAAGAAATGGATGCATATCCAATCAAACGTAACTGGCAAGGTATTCCAATCGCTCTTATCACAGCATTCATCATGGCAATGATATTTGTTGGATTCGGAGGTATTGTTTAATGACTACAGTTATTATACTTAGTGTTGTTATTAGTGTAGTACTAGCACTTACATTATCACTGGCATCTGTTCTACTGTATGTAGAAGAGGATCCAAGGTTACAAGATGTAGTTGATATGCTTCCAAATCAGAACTGTGGGTTATGTGGTAACCCAGGTTGTAAAGCGATGGCAGAGGCAATATTAAATGAAGATTCAAAGCTATCACAATGTAAACCTGGAGATCAAGAAATGAGAGACGATATCAAAGAATATCTAGAATCTCATCCTGATGAATCTGGAGAGTTTGTAAAAGTTAAAATGTAATTAGAAAAGAGTGTACAAAATGTACACTCTTTCTTTTGTTTAAAACTGAATTTAAGTATAAAAAAAGCGAACCGAAGTTCGCTTTTAGTTTAAAAATTTACTATGTTGTAGGGATTGCTTTTGTGATTGCTTCTTCGAATGACTCGTAGAAACCTTCCATTCCGATTGTAACTCCACCAACTGCATCAACAGTATAAGTATCAGTCATATCGAAGTCATCATGTCCACCATCAACACCAGGGATAATTACCCATAGAGGATCCCATTGTTGCATATCAACGATTGCAGCAGCTAATTCATCAGCTTCAGCAGCCCAAGTAATACCAGAAGCTAAAGTGTAACCTTCTTGTAATGCTTGTTTAGTTGAGAAAGTAGTATAAGTAACTGTAACTTGATCTTCAAGATATGAAGCAACTTTAACAGCATCAAGAACACATGCAGCACCAGCAGCATCTAATGTACCAGCAGTAACATCATCAGCATCACATAATACAGCAGGGATTTCAACGTCATAAACTATTTCAGTTGAAGTTCTAACATTTAATGCATCAAAGTATACGTCTGTAATAACACCGTCTTCGATAGTTACTCTTGCAGTATATCCAGCATCAGTATCTCCAAAGAATACTCCGTCGTTATAAACATAAGCAGGAGCGTGTGCAGCTGCCCATTCATCAGATGTAGGGATATCAGCGATAGCAGTTCCGCCAGCCATTTCAATAGCTAAGTTCCATGCTAATACGAATCCTTCAGCACCAATTGTAACACCAGAAACGGCATCAACAGCACCATCATGGTTGATTTCAATAAAGTGATGAGGAGCAGTTAACATATTCATTCCTGTAATGTCAGTAACGTCTAATATGATTTCTCCCCAACCTTGGTTAGCTTGTACGTAAGCAGCTAATTCAGCAGCTTCAGCTTGCCAAGTAACACCAGAACCTAAAGTATATCCAGCTCCTAAAGTGTTTTTAGTAGTTCCATGATACATAGCATCAAATACTACGTCTTCAATGTATCCACCAGCACCAACAACGATAGTTGCAGTGTATTGTGTTGTAGGATCTACAGCGAAGTAAGTACCTGGAGTGAATGATCCACTCATAGGGTGGTTCAATTCAAATGTACCATCACCTAATACTTTGTTATCTCCAGTATAACTTGAGATTCCACCAACGTTAATTACGTCTTCGTATCCAAGTGATAGTAATGCGTCCATAACGAAACCAGCTCTAGTTCCACTACCACACATTAAGAAAATTGTTTTGTCTTGGTCGAATAATTCAAATAATCCACCTTGATTTACGATATCAGCAGCAGCAAATGTCCAATCTCCATCAGTTCTAACTAGAACATCAGCAGCCTCTAAGTAATCGAAGAATGGGATCATTTCGAATCCAGCGATGTATCCTGATTTCATTTTGTCGTCAAAGTTTCTTAAATCAACATATTGAACGTCAGGTCTTCCTAGATAGTCATCAACATCATTGATGTCATCCATTGTTGCAGGTAATTCAGATAATTCCATAGGCACGTCTACATACTCAATAACTGTTTCAGGTGTACACCCTACTAATGTTAGAGAAAGAGCTAATGCCGCGATAAAAACTAAAATCTTTTTCATAATAATTTCTTTCCTCCTAATATTATTTTATACGTTTAATATTATAAGGTATTAGTGTGCGTATTGTCAACTAATAATATATGAGAAAACGTCTATTTTAAGCGATTATATAATAGTTAGTACACTAACGGTTTGGTGTCGTTATTAGTTAGTGTTCAAACTAAAAATGATGATAAAATCGTTTAAGATATAAGCAAAGCCATTTAATGGTTTAACGAAAATTTTCGTTACTATTTTTTTTATTTTCTTTATCAATTATGGTATAATTTATAAAGAAGAAAAAAAAGGTGATTTTATGAAAAAAAGTGACATAATTTTACTATCAGTAATCACAGTTCTCGCCCTAGTTAGTTTGTTCGTTGTGCGAACTATACAAAATAATACCGAAGTTCCAAACGGTACAGCATTTGTAATTTTTAACAACAAACCGATACTAGAAATTGAACTAAAAGATGGTAGTTATGAAGTATTACAAACACAACATGTATTTGAAATAAATGAAGAGAATTTCACATACATTGTGAATGGGACTAACGGTCCTGTAACAATTGAATATAAAGATGGAAAAGTTAGAGTAATTGACGAGACATCTCCTAAGAATATTTGCCAAGATCAAGGTTGGAGCAATAGTACTGTAAAACCAATAACTTGCCTGCCTAATAATTTGGTTATTGTGATTAAAGATGAATCGATTCCATCGGAAATTGACGGTACTGGATAATGGATAATTATTTTGTGATTTTAGAAGTAGTATTGTTTTTAATCTTTATTCCACTTGTTTATAACATTACACAAGCTTGGGATTTATCAAAACTCTTTAAAAAAGGATACACAAGAGAAATAAGAGTATTTATAGTATTGTTTATTTTAGTTTTTGCGTATCTTTCAAGTCATGCGATCATAAGCATCTTAGAGATGTCATATACCATTGCAAATTAAAAACGGATTTTCATCCGTTTTTTTTATATATATTTTCTCTCTGTATTCAATATAGAAAACAAGGCACTACCTTTTGTTTTTTGAGTGATTTCAGATTTGATTGTATTCTCATAATCTGACCTGACAATAACATCATAGTGAACTTTATCATCATATGTTGTGTTGATTAGTTCTGTGGTATCTCTCAAGTGTTTTTCACACACACCTATATAATCAAACTCAATTGATATTCTTATAGTTGTAAATGAAGTTTTAATAGAAGGTAAACTATTCTTTACCGATTGTGCACAACCCTTAGTATACGCTCTAACCAAACCTCCAGCTCCTAGTTTGATACCACCGAAATAACGAACACTGACGTTTATAACATCAGTTAAATCATTTTTCTTTAATACCTCAAGCATTGGTAACCCAGCTGTTTTACTTGGTTCACCATCGTCACTAAACTTTTGTATGCTTTGGTTATCACCAACGATATATGCATAACAATGATGGTTCGCATCAGGGTGCTTTTTTCGTAATGTAATCATATATGTTTTGGCTTCTTCAACATTTGTTATTGGGGCCAAATAATTAATGAATTTAGATTTATTTATTATTAGTTCTTCAATGACTTCTTTTTGAATGCTTTTCATAATATCACCAAAATAATTATAACACAGGACTTGATTTAACAAAATATAATGATATGATGGAAAATTGGTGATTGTTATTGTATAATTTTAATGGTGATTTATATGAATGAGTATATTAATCGTGGTAAAGAAATATTACGAGAATTAAAAGCAAATGGATACGAAGCTTACTTTGTTGGTGGAGCGGTTAGAGATTATCTACTTAATCTTGATTTTAAAGATGTAGATATCACAACAAATGCACTCCCAGAAGAAGTAATCAATGTATTTGAGAATGTAAAAGAAACTGGAAAAAAATACGGAAGTGTGACTGTTATATTAGATGAATATAAATATGAGGTTACAACATATCGTTTCGATGGTGAGTATAAAGACAATAGAAGACCTGAAGATGTACAGTATTCAACTAAGGTAATCGATGATTTATCAAGAAGAGATTTTACGATGAACGCTATTATTATGGATGAAGATGAGCAAATATTCGATCACTTCAATGCCAAACAGGATTTGAAAGATAAAGTGATCAGAACAATTAATGATGCAGAGAAGAGATTCACAGAAGATGCACTGAGAATGTTACGTGCATTTAGATTTGTTTCAAAACTTGGATTTGATCTTGATTCAGAAACAATTGATGGAATAAAGAAAAGCAAACACTTAATCAAAAACATTTCAATCGAAAGAGTTATGGTTGAATTAGATAAAATCTTAACCAATAAATATAGAAACAAAGCACTAAAATATATGAAAGAAACCTTATTTGATGAAGAACTATATGGAATTGAAAATGGATTAAGATATATTAGTACATTAGAAAATCCATTATCATCTGTTGAAGCATTTATCATTTGTTTCATAAAAGGTGAATGGGACAATGTTTGGAGATTTAGTAATAAGCAAGGAAGACTGATCCTTCAAGTGCTAAATTTACATCAAGTCACAAAAGAAGATTCCTTTAATGAATTTATTGTATTCGTTAATAGAGTAGAAGTATGTCTTCTTGTAAATAGAATTAATGTACTACTTGGATATAAAGATCAAGAAGAACTAGTAACTACAATAGGAGATAACCTAATTGTAAAAGATGTTTGTGATCTTACATTCAAGGGACAAGATATATTACAACTTACTACACTAAAGAAGAGAAGTGTCATTGCGCTAGTAATTGACGATTTATTATATAATGTAATTATGGGGATAATGCCCAACGATTATGATATATTAAAAGAGTTCGCTTTAAAACGTGTTGAAGAATTACAAAGAAAGAGTGATGTTGATGAATAAGTTTTTTTCTTACTTAGATGATTTTAGCCAAATCACTATCATCGTACCAACTGAATATAGAGAGACTGATATACCTAGTTTCAAAGTGGTTGGAAATGATGAAGAAATTGAATTAGAAATTGAAAAAGTAGAAACGATTGGATTTGAAAAGAAATACACTGCTAGATTTGACGGGTATATCCTTTTAAATCAAATGTACTATGTTTTTGACGATGAAGGCATATCTAGTGAACTTTTCACTGGAAAGATTGTTAGAACCGAATTATTTGATGATATATATTATTATGAACAAAGTGATTTAGGGTCATCTTATCGAAGAGATAGAACTAAATTTAAACTTTGGACACCAGTTGCCAAATATATCAAACTTGAATTGGTTGATAAAGCTGGAACAGTAGAAGTACATGATATGGAATACGATAATCAAGGAGTTTGGTATTTAAGACTTCGTGGGGATTATGAAGGATATAAATATCGTTATATATCATATGTGAATGGGAAAGAACATAAACTGACAGATCCATATGCGATTAGCAGTAATGCAAACGCAGAATATAGTTATGTTGTTGATCCTGGTAAGATATATAAAATGCAACACCAAAGACCAAAGTTCAGTGGTGTTCCAACAGACGCTATTATTTACGAAGCACATGTTAGAGACTTTACAATCTCTGATTCTATTTCAACAAAATCAAAAGGGACTTACCTTGGATTTATGGAAGAGAAAGTAAAAACAAAAGAAGGTAACGCAGCTGGAATTGATTACTTAGAAGATTTAGGAATTACACATGTTCAATTACTGCCAATCTATGATTTTGGTGGAGTAGATGAACTAAATAAAGATAAACTATATAACTGGGGTTACAATCCAGAACAGTATAACGTACCTGAAGGGTGGTTCAGTACGGATCCTAATGATCCATATGCTAGAATCAATGAACTAAAAAAACTAATAGATGCATTACATAAAAAAAGTTTAAGAGTAAATATGGATGTTGTATTCAACCATGTATACGATATTAAAACATTCCCGTTTGAAAAAATCATTCCTGGGTATGCGTATCGCTTCGACAAGTCTGGACACTTAACCAACTCAAGTGGTTGTGAAAGTGATTTAGCAACAGAACGAAGAATGATTCGTAAATTCATTTTAGATAGTATTATGTACTGGGCCAAAGAATTTAAGATAGATGGATTCCGTTTTGACTTAATGGGATTGATTGATATTAAAACGATGAACACTTTAAGACAAAAACTAGATCGTTTTAGAAAAGATATTATTGTATATGGTGAAGGGTGGAGAATGAATACTGAAATCGGGTATGAACAAGCAGCTCACATGTATAATAAACATTTGTTATTTAACATTGGACACTTCAATGATAAAACAAGAGAAACAATAAAGGGAGCAACATTTAGTTTAAAAGAAAAAGGATACGCACTTGGTAGTGTGGCACACGCAGATGATGTTAAAAATATACTACTAGGTAGCTCTCAAAATAAATTCTTATTTAGATATCCTTCACAATCTGTGAACTATGTAGAATGCCATGATAATAATACATTCTATGATAAAGCAAAAGGGGCATTACCTGAAGCATTACCAGCAGAACTAAAAAGAAGACAAAGACTTGCTACATCACTTGTCATCTTATCTCAAGGGATTCCATTTATACACGCAGGACAGGAATTCTACAGAACAAAAAACGGAGTAGAAAACTCGTATCGTTCTCCTGATAAAATCAATATGATTAACTGGGATTTACTAGATGAAAACTACGATGATACACAGTATGTAAAAGAGTTACTACGCATTAGAAAAAAATACGATTTATTCAGGCTAACTGCACCATCAAAAGTTAGAGATTATTGTTCGGTTCAGTTTAACGATAATGGAACAATTATCTATACATTAAAAGATGCGGATACTGAATTGAAAGTAATATTTAAAAACAATGATGAACGTGAAATGATACACTTTGATGAAAAATACACTTTGATATTTGACGGAGAAAAACGATCAAGAAGAGTGATATCTAAATTAGAAGTAAATGAAATCACAACGTACATCTTAAAAAGAAAATAGGTGAAAGCATGAAATTTTATGCAAAAATAGATTCGATTAATGAAACGTCATATGACACAAATACATTAAGCGTAATCACAGAAAAAAATGAAAGAATCACATGTCGTATAGACAAAGAAAAAACAGTGAAATGGAATTCAGTTTATTACATGGAAACTGAGAAAATCATCTTTAAAGAACGTGAACAGTATTTAATACATGAGTTTGTTCATATTGATGATGCTGATATTGAGTTTGCTGAAAAAGCAAGATTGATGGAAATATTCTATGAGTTTGCACCACTTGATACAGTAACAATAAAAGAGATTGTAGAGTCTTATATTTCAAGTATCAAAAACGAAGTTATTAAAGAGATTGTAACTTCATTATATGAGGAGATGAAAGATCCATTCTACTTATATCCAGCTGCTACAAAATTCCATCATGCATACATCGGTGGATTAAGTTATCACACATCAACAATGTTAACGTTGATTGATGGGTTTATGAATGTTTATCCATTCTTGAATAAAGACTTACTTGTCGCAGGAATTGTACTTCATGATATCTATAAAACAAAAGAACTAACAAACTATGCAGGACCTGAGTATTCAAAAGAAGGACGTCTACTTGGACATATCACTATGGGTATTAAAGGAATTGAGTTAACTGCTCAAAAACTTGGACATGGTGGATCAGAAGAAGCATTACTAATTGAGCATATGGTATTATCACATCATTACTATGGTAATTACGGGTCTCCTAAGAAACCAATGATTCCAGAAGCATTGATTGTACATTTCATTGATAATGTAGATTCTAAGATGACTGTACTAAAAGAAGTTCTTGATCAAACAGAACCTGGAGAATTCACTTCACCAATTCCTGTTGCTGATCGTGAAAAATTCTATAAATCAAAACTATAAAAAAAAGACCATTTCTGGTCTTTTTTATTTATCTATTATTCAGGGTTTCTTTCGAATAACTCTGGGAATGAAACATCATAATAAGCATTTAACATATCTTCAAGTACATCTGCTAAATCAGCATTTTGTACGAAGTCTACGTTATGATCAATCATGTAATCAGCCATAGCAATTCCGAATCCTGATGTACCAACATAAACGTTGAATACTGGTTGGAAGTAATACTCTATTGCAGCAGTTACACTTTCAGGAAGTTTAACACTAGGGTCTAAACCTTTAGCAGTTTCAACTTGGATTAACATCCATGCTTCAACTTGTGCTTGGTTTGGTACGTGACTTGTGTTTTCAACACCGTCAACATAATAACCAACCTCTTCATCATCATCACCATATGCAAACATTGCACTAGCCATATCGAATGAAGTTCCTTTTGTAACTCTTACTAAGTGAATTCCGAAATCAGTTTCTACTAATCTATCTGCTAGTAAGAATGTTTTATCAATTTCAGTTGATTCATTGTATAACTCATATAAACGTACGATTTCATTTCCAAAATCTTCATCATAATTCTCGATATTGTTTTGGTGAATTTCACCTAATGCTTGAGTTGTAATGAATAAACCATATTCTTTGAATTCAGCCCATTCACTTGTTCCATCAAGTGGTGCGTTTTTATAATCTAATACGATAGTACTGAATGATTTAGTATCATCGTTAAGTTCTGTCATAATTGCATCTTCAAGTGCAGTAACCATTAAGTTATACTCATCAACCTCTGCAGGTGATAATGTAGCTAAGAAGTCACTGTAATCATCAGGGCTTAAGTCTCCATCACGATCAACATATAATAATAAATGAGTAGCGTTTAAACTAACATATCTATCTACTTGATCTTGCATGTGAGCAACAGTTGAATCATAAATGATAGTATCAATAATGAATTCTGTTTTTAAGTCTCTAACTACAAATACATTTGCAAGTACTTCTTCAGTAGTTCTTACATTGAATGCTAAGTAGATGAATTCATCCAAATCCATTGTTGCTGGATCGAATCCGTATTGTTGTACGTATGCTCCATTTAAGAATGCTTCTTCGATATTTGCTAAATCAACATCTCTTAATTCAACTAAATTCTCGTTGTCACTTTCTAAAACGTTTCTATCTGAACCAAATGTTTCAGTGAAATAACCTGAAGCATTTAATACTTTAATTTTAGCCAATTCAATTCCGTATTGTGCACCAACTCTACTCATCATGTAATCGAATAAATCATCAGGAGTAATCATTGTTTCTCCGATTGAAGCGATATATTCTTTATTACCGTCATCGTTTAAGATATAAGTAACTTCAGTACCTTGAGTTTTTGCTTGATAGTCTAATGTTAAACGGAAGAATGGATCGTAGATTGTAAAATCATTTTCAACTCTCAAATCTTCAATTACTGCACTAATAATTGCATCACTAGATAATTGTTCTGCGATTTCTTGTTTTAAAGCAAGTTTCTCAGTATCATCTAATGTAATAAATTCAGGTGCTGGTGTTTGTGATATTTTATAAGTCATTATCATAAATTCACCATATACATTTGAATGAGAATAAGTGTAAGGTATGATTCCTTGTGCATCTAAATCTACTGTTACGAATAGATAGTTTGCAAGTTTAACATAAGGATCATTTGAAGCTTTTCCATCTACCATTTCACTGTAATCTTTAAAAGCAATATCTGCTTGATTAGTACAGAATGATAATTGAGTTTCACCTTCACTAATTGGAGTTTCCCATGGGTTAATGTAATTCCAAACTTTGATATAATAACTAAACACTTCATTTTCACTTAACAATTCAGTATTTGTGTCATTGAAATCAGCTTTTGAAACATCACCGATAGGTTTAGGATTATCTTCACTGTCTAAGTTTAGTGCAGGGTCATATAATCCGATTCCGTGATTTCCATCTTCATCAGTATAACTAGCTACTAGATTGAAATGATCGAATACTTTAGTTGCTTCTACAGAATTTGAGAATCTAAGTTCGAATGAACAAGCAGTTCCTCTGTTTTCTTCATCGTAGAATAACTCTAACATATCATCAGAGATAAAGAATTCGTCTCCTTCTACAGCTGTCATAACTTTGTTTTGTACATATTTCATTTTAGCAATACCTAATGTTACAAATTCAGTTAGGCTTTCATTGCTATCAGGATCGAATCCTAATAATCTAATATTTTGATCAAATGTTTCTAAATATTCTTGGTGTAATTCAGCATCTGCTTGAATTTCAGCAATAATATCTTCATCATCAGTTAAATATTTTAACATGATAATTTCTCTATCTACATCGTCTTGATCTACTAATGCAATATAATCCGCTAATAGAATTGTATCTACATACTCTTCTAAGTAAGGGATCCCTTCAACGTGTTTCATTACATCCCATAGTTCTTGGTATGTAACATTTACTCCATCATCAAGTGTTAAAAACACACTATCTGGGTTCGATATAGGTGCAACTACTTCACTCCTTGCAGCCATAAAATCACAACTAACTGCAGCTATAACTATTGAAGCACATACAGCTATAATAATTGATGCTCTAATAATAAATCCTTTATTCATTGTTATTCACTCCTTAATATTTACGCAATATATATATTATCATTATTATCGAATAAAAACAATCATTATTTATAAGGATAAGTTATAATCAGGTAAGTTACAAATTACATAAATTCAACTACAGTAAATGGATTGTTTTTTTTACGTTATAAGGTATAATATTCAAGGTAGAAGAGGTGGTTTTATGAAGTTGTCTGTTTTAGGTAGTGGAAGTAAAGGGAACACAACATATATTGAACTCGAAAATACGAAAGTATTGATTGATTCAGGATTGTCTTTTAGACAAACAAATAAAAGATTAGAAGATATCAATCTGAATTTAGATTCTTTAGATGGTGTTTTGATAACCCATGAACATTCAGATCATATTGCTGGGTTAAACGTGCTTCTTAAAAAGGTGCCAACAACGTGCTTCTTAACAGAAGAAACGTTTTTATCTTTTCATTATAAACAAAGTGAAAACATCCAAGAATCTCAACTTCATTTTATTGAACCACATCAAGAATTTATGATTGGTAATATCAAGATATACCCAATCAGTGTTTCGCATGATTCTAGTGATGCGGTTGGATATATATTATATGGAGAAGGAAAAAAGATTGTATATATAACAGATACAGGATACTTACCAAAAAAAGATCACGATATTTTAAGAAATGCTGATGCATACATATTTGAAAGTAATTATGATGTCACATTATTATTCACATCAAATAGACCGTTTTATTTAAAACAGAGAATTGATGGAGTAAAAGGTCATATGTCAAATACGGATAGCGCTTATAATTTAAGTCAAATAGTTGGAGATAAAACAAAACATATTATCCTTGCACATCCCTCTAGAGAATGTAATACACCTAAACATGCATCTGACACCTTAAAAGAAGTATTTTCTGACTATGGACTAACAGTCAGTGATTATAATATAATGGTAGCATCACAAGATATACCAACAACTGTAATTGAGGAGGATTAAGAAATGACGAACGAACGAATCATTAAAGAGATTACAACCAAAGCATTACATGTATCAGAGGACAGTGTAATTGTAAAAAACAGATTAATGGGTGGAATGAGTAATTATACATATCTTATCGAAGTAAATGGTGATTTATATACTTTTAGAATCCCAGGAAAAAATGCTGAAAAATTTGTAGATAGAAAAAATGAGCAACATCATATAAATTTAGTACAAACTTTGAACTTGAATAATGAGACGGTTTATTTAGATATAGAAAATGGATTTAAAATCGCAAAATATATTGAAGGACAACCTCTTTCAGAATTAAATCCACTTGACTACTTAAAAGAAGCAAGTGATGTTCTTCATAGTATCCATAGTAGTGAACTTAGAAGTGATTTTGATTATGATCCACTAGGTAGATTAGAACAATATGAAGCATATACATTAGAATATGGGCATAAACACTCAGAAAGATACAATGAATTAAAAGAACGATTCCTATCTTATAAGGATACATATATGGAACAATCAAGACTTGTGTTATCGCATGGTGATTCTCAAATTTCAAACTTTGTAAAAACACCTAATGATAGCCTTAAGTTAATGGACTGGGAATTCACAGGAAACAATGATCCATATTATGATATTGCCTGTTTTGGAAACAATGATTTCAATCATGCACTTGAACTTCTTCCTGTCTATTTAGGGAGAACACCAAAAGTAGAAGAATATAATCGTTTATACTTCTTTAGAAGTTTCCAATGTTTACAGTGGCACAACGTTGCTTTATACAAAGAATTTATCGGGTTATCAGTTGACCTTGGAGTTGATTTTATGTTTGTTGCGAACCTTTATTTAGATAAAGCACAAGGATTTTTAGATAGTATTAAATAAGTTAGTTTAAAAACTAACTTTTTTATTTATAAAGTTCGTGGAATGTAAGTGTTTTCTTTGTTAAAATAAATATGCAACTTATATTGTAAAATGAAATAGTTTGTTTTATAATCTAAAATGTATGACTACGTAATATTAATTACGAAAGAAAATTATATATTGGAGGTAATGTCATTATGGCAAAAAAAGTATTCCAATCGATGGACGGAAACCAAGCTGCTGCACACGTTGCATATGCATTCACAGAAGTAGCGGGAATCTATCCAATCACACCATCTTCACCGATGGCAGAATACACAGATTTATGGGCATCTCAAGGTAAGAAGAACTTATTTGATATGCCAGTAAAAGTAATTGAAATGCAATCTGAAGCTGGAGCTGCTGGTACTGTACACGGTTCTTTACAAGCTGGAGCATTAACAACTACTTACACAGCATCTCAAGGGTTACTGTTAAAGTTACCAAACATGTACAAAATCGCTGGGGAATTATTACCAGGTGTTATTCATGTTGCTGCAAGAAGTATCGCGGTTCAAGCATTAAGTATCTTTGGAGATCATCAAGATGTTATGGCTGCAAGACAAACTGGGTTCGCAATCTTATCAAGTGGATCAGTACAAGAAGTAATGGATTTAGGAGCAGTAGCACATTTATCTGCAATTAAATCAAGTATTCCTTTCTTACATTTCTTTGACGGTTTCAGAACGTCTCATGAAGTGAATAAAGTAGAAGTAATGGATTACGAAGATCTAGACAGATTATTAGACAGAGATGCAGTTGCTGCATTTAGAAAAAGAGCATTAAATAGTTCTAAACCTGTTACTACAGGAGCTGCACAAAACGATGACGTTTATATGCAAGCTCGTGAAATCCAAGACAAATATTACGAAAACGTACCTGCTATCGTAGCTGAATACTTAGCTGAGATTAGCAAAATTACTGGTCGTAACTATGCACCATTTGTTTATTATGGAGCAGAAGATGCAACTGATGTTATCATCGCAATGGGTTCTGTAACTGAAGCGATTGAAGAAACAGTTGATTACTTACAAAAACAAGGACGTAAAGTTGGTTTAGTAACTGTACATTTATATCGTCCATTCAGCATAGAGTACTTAATGAACGTTATGCCTAAATCAGTTGAAAGAATCACTGTTTTAGAAAGAACGAAAGAATCTGGATCTATTGGTGAACCTTTAACATTAGATATCCAATCTGTTTACTACGGTAAAGAGAACGCTCCTGAAATCTTCAGCGGTCGTTACGGATTATCATCAAAAGATACAACTCCAGGACAAATCTTAGCTGCTTACGACAACATGGTTGGCGAAAAACGTGCTAGATTTACAATCGGAATTGTTGATGATGTTAACCATACATCATTAGTAAATGAAGAAATCGATACACAACCTGATGGAACAACTGAATTATTATTCTTCGGATTTGGTTCTGATGGTACTGTTGGTGCTTCTAAAAACACAATAAAAATTATTGGGGAAAACACTGATTTATACGGTCAAGCTTATTCAAGTTATGATTCTAAAAAATCTGGTGGTGTAACACGTATGCATTTACGTTTTGGACCTACTCCAATCCGTTCTACATATTTAGTAAATCAACCACACTTCGTATCTTGTAGTAAAGATTCATACTTAACTCAATACGATATGGTTAACGGTATCCGTGAAGGTGGAACATTCTTACTTAACACGGTAGTACCAGTTGATGAAGTTGAAGCTTTATTACCAAATAAAGTTAAAAAACAATTGGCTGAGAAAAATGCAAAATTATTTATCATAAATGCTGTTAAATTAGCTGAAGAAGCTGGTTTAGGAATTATGATTAATACAATAATGCAATCTGCATTCTTTGCATTAAACGAACAAATCTTACCTTACGATAAAGCTGTTAAGCTTATGAAGAAATATGCTGAAAAAGCATACGGACGTAAAGGTCAAGAAATCGTTGACAAAAACTACAAAGCAATCGATGCAGGAGCAGCTGGATTAATCGAATTAGCTGTTAAACCTGAATGGGCTGACTTAAAAGTTGAAGCAGTAGTAGTAGATAGTACAAGACCAGACTTCGTTAGAAACATCGCTGATCCTGTTAATGCAATTAAAGGATATGATTTACCTGTATCTGCATTCACTGGTTATGAAGATGGAACAATGGATAATGGTGGAACTGCATATGAAAAACGTGGAATCGCTAACTATGTACCTGAATGGATAGATGATAACTGTATTCAATGTAACCAATGTGCATTTGCTTGTCCTCATGCAGTAATTAGACCTTTCTTATTAACGGAAGAAGAAATGTCAAATGCGCCTGAAGGATTAACTACTTTAGATGCTCGTGGTAAAGGATTAGAAGGATTGAAATACAAAATCCAAATCTCTACATTAGATTGTACAGGTTGTGGTGTATGTGTTGAAGTATGTCCTGCTAAAACTAAAGCACTAGCGATGGCACCTATCGGTGAAGAAATCGAAAAAGGTGAAATCAAAAACTCAGAATACTTATTCAACGATGTTACTTATAAAGATGACTTAGTTGGTAAGACAAATGCTAAAAACTCACAATTCGCAAAACCATTATTTGAATTTAGTGGTGCTTGTGCTGGTTGTGGAGAAACTCCTTATGTTAAATTAGTAACTCAGTTATTCGGTGAAAGAATGCAAATTGCTAATGCAACAGGATGTTCAAGTATTTATGGTGCATCATTCCCTGCTACTCCATATACAACATTATCAAATGGACGTGGACCTGCATGGGCAAACTCATTATTCGAAGATAACGCAGAATTCGGATATGGTATGAGACATGCTAATGAAGCATTAAGAGATAGATTACAAAACTTATTTGTTAACAATAAAGATAATGTTACTAAAGAAACTGCAGAACTATTTAAAACATGGATTGAAAATAGAACTGATGGTGACATCTCATTAGACGTTTATAACAAGTTAATGCCAATCGTACAAGATTCTGATGAAGCTTGGGCGAAAGAAGTTGATGAGTTATCAAACTATATCGTTAAACAATCAAACTGGATCATTGGTGGAGACGGTTGGGCTTATGACATCGGTTACGGTGGATTAGACCACGTTATCGCTAACAGCGAAGATATCAACATCTTAGTATTAGATACAGAAGTGTATTCAAATACAGGTGGACAATCTTCTAAATCAGCTCCAACTGGTTCAATTGCTAAATTTACTGCATCTGGTAAAGAAGGTAAGAAAAAAGATTTAGCTGCAATCGCTATGAGTTATGGACATGTTTATGTTGCTCAAGTATCTCATGGTGCTTCACAGAAACAAGTTCTTGATGCATTCAGAGAAGCAGAAGCTTACAAAGGACCATCAATCATCTTAGCATACTCACCATGTATTGCTCACAAAATCAAAGGTGGATTAACTAACTCTGGGAACCAAGCAAAATTAGCTACAGAATGTGGTTACTGGCCAACATTTAAATTTGATCCAAGATTAGAACCTGCTGGAACTAATCCATTCAAAATAACTTCTAAAGCTCCTAACTGGGATCGTTATAGAGAGTTCTTAATGAATGAAGCTCGTTATGCTCAATTAGTGGATATTAACCCTGATAAAGCAGAAGAATTATATAACGCAAACTTATATGAAGCAAAACGTAGATATGCAATGTATACACGTTATGCTGCAATGGATTATAGCATTTCTGAATAATACTAAAGGTACGATTTTAAAGTCGTACCTTTTTATTATTGATTTTTTACAAATAAGCCTGTATAATATACTGTTACAAACGGAAAGAGGTGATTAGATGGAGAAAGTAATCGACATCTGGTATATCCTTGAAACAATTGGTTTAACCATATTATTTGTTGGTTTAATTGGTTACGAGAGACAAAGAAAACACAAGATTGCTGGGCTCACAACTCACATCCTAGTCGCACTTGGGGCTGCAGGTATTACACTTGTACAGGAAATGATGGTACAAGATGCAATCGAGTTTATTAGAGCTAACCCAGATTTAGCACAGAATGTTATGTTAGAAAGACAACGTATCATTGCTCAAATCATTACAGGGGTCGGTTTTCTAGGTGCTGGTGCTATACTTAAAACAAATGGTTATATAACAGGTTTAACAACAGCTTCAAGTTTATGGATTAGTGCAATTATTGGTATTATATTTGCATCCGGTTACACTATATTAGGTATAGTGGTCAGTTTATCTGCATTTTTAGTTTTAACAATAATAAAAGGATTTTTCGGCACGAAATATTCGACATAAGGAGTGGACTATGATTAACATGAGCAATGTAAAAAAACATTATAAATTTCGCTTAGATGAAATTAGAAAAAATGAAGTTGAAAAAGGAAAAGTTGTTTTAGTTGGAGATTGTGTTTTTGATAACATCCAACTTGACGAGTTAATAGACGACGAAATAATATACAATAATGGAATCTGCGGTGATACTACGATATTACTGAAAGATACCTTGTATAAACGAGCAATAAAATATAAACCAAGTACATTATTTCTTTCAATTGGAAGTAATGACATTGGATTTGATAAACGAGATGTAAAAGAAGTGTATAATAACATAGTTGAGATTATAAATGAAGTTAAGTTAAGATCAAAAGATACTACAATTGTTGTAATGTCAGTCTTACCTGTGAACCCTGTTCATCAAGATCACATTAACAGAGATTATGTTGATAAAAGAAGTAACTTCGATATTAATATGCTGAATTATTACATAAGAAATTATACATCAAGAAATAGAATTAAGTTTTTAAATCTTAACCCACATCTTGCAAATAACTTTGAACAACTTAACTTAGAGTATACATCTGACGGTTTTCATTTGAATGAACAAGGTTATGAAGTATTATCGGAATTAATATTACAATACGTATAGAGAGCATTTTTGCTCTCTTTTTTATTTGTAAATATTCTTTTACGAAAATAAACGAAAACCTTTTAGTTTCATTTTTTTTGTGCTATAATCACAAATGTAAGAGTTTTTAGGAGGAATATTATGAAAAAATTAATGATAGTTTTCGCGGTGCTTTTAGTAACATTGTCATTAGCCGGTTGTGAAGAGAAACCAGTAGATGACAGTGGATCAATTACAGTAATAGATTTTACAGGTATGACATTCACAGAAGTTCTTCAATGGGGTAATACTAATAAGATAAATATTAAATCATCAAGTGAATATCGTGATGATGTGGAACCAAGTACAGTATTTGATCAGGAGTTTGAAGCAGGAACAAAACTTGAAGAGTGGGATGAATTAACAGTGTACTATTCAAGAGGGTATGATCCTGATGGAGAAGTTGTAGTTCCTGATTTTACAGGGTTATCAAAAGAAGCAATCGAAGAATGGTTGGATTCAAATGATATCGGGAAATATAGATTCTACGAAACATTTAGTCCAGACATTGTTAAAGATGGTTATGTTAAATTCGATGTGGAACAAATAGATGATTCATTAACTAATTACGTAAGAAGAGATCAATTCAACTTTTATTTTAGTAAAGGTGAATTAGAAATAGAAACAGTAGACTTCAGTGCAACTGGAAAAGTTCGTGGAGTTAATTTAGGTGGATGGTTTGTTTTAGAAAGCTGGATGTCACCTGAGTTATTTGAAGGTATTAACGGTGCACATGATGAAACAACTTGGATTATAAATAATCCGAATGCAGAAGCAGATTTAATTGAACACTGGGAAACATTTATCACAGAAGAAGATTTTGAATTCTTAAGTGATATCGGTATTGATTACATACGTTTACCAATTCCTTGGTGGATGTGGGGAGATTCAGCATATCAGGATGAGTTATTACCTTTATGGGATGATGCATCACAAACTCATATAATGACAGATTACGCTGTAACTTATATTAATAGCGTACAATATATTGATCAAGCTATGACTTGGGCAGAGGAGTATGGAATTGATGTGTTAGTTGATTTACATACAGCACCAGGTGGACAAAATGGATTTGATAATGGTGGTTTAGCGGGTGTTAATGAGTTCGCAAAACCGGAGTATGTAACACAAACATTATTGAAAATAAGAGATATGGTTCAACACTTTAATCAGTTTGATTCATTCTGGGGATTTGAGTTATTAAATGAACCTGGATGGGGAGTACCTCTTGATGTTTTACAAGATTTCTATGTAGATGGATATAATATTATTAGAGCGTACAATCCAGATGTTTGGGTAGGTATGCATGATGGATTTAGAGGTTATATGACTTCTGAATGGACAGAATTCTTCCAAAGCACAGAGAATAATTTTACAAATGTATTCTTTGATGTTCACTTGTATCATGTATTTGGTGAATGGACAGATTTTGATATCTTTGATCATATAGAATGGGTTAAAGTAGAAGATTTTAAATCCGTTCATAGATGGGATGGAATTGTACCTGTAATAGTTGGTGAATGGAGTGGTGGATTACCAGTAGTTCTTTACGAAGGACTAGATCAAGAATCAGCCAACGAAATGAAGGAAGCATTCTTAGCTGCACAGTTTAATGTATTCGAAGGTGGATTTGGACACTTCTTCTGGAATTACCAGATATTACAAGGGTCACATATGGAATGGGATATCGTTAGATTAGTAGAAGCAGGATTAGTACCAACAGATTGGTCACCAACAGAAGAAACTGAATAAGTTTCTTCTTTTTTTTATACTTTGAGTTTCTTATTTATAAAATTAATAATATTATACTTACGAAAACCACGTATGAAACCAGTTACATATGGCTTTATTACTAACTAAAATTAACGAAAACAGCAAAATCATTGTTAAGGGCTTTGTTGTAAGATGTAAGCGATTTTAGAAAACGGTTTAGAAAGTCATTGAAAACGATTTCGTTGTATGATATACTTTTACTGTGTAAAGTAGCATAGTAAATTACCGTAGTCTATAAAAAGGCAAAAGGTGGTTAATCTATGTAATAAAAATAAATAGGAGGATTTTGATTAAAATGAAGAAAATTTTATTATTATTGGCGATTTTCAGCCTTGGAATTAGTCTATCGGCATGTACTGAGCCTGAAGATGACAATCCTGTAGTTGATTGTGATGTAACTCCAAATCATGAAGATTGCGACGAACCTGATCCTGTCACACTATCATTTAGTGGTTTAACGGCAGATGTAACAGTTGAGCAAGACGAAGTATTTAATGTATTAACTGGTGTAACTGCTGCTGGTAGCGATGGAACTGATTTTACGGAAAACATCGTTGTAGATAGTGCAGATTGTTATATTGATGATATGCATGTAATAAGTACTGCAAACCCAACTACGTGTATTCTTGAATACTCAGTAACTGGTGCTGGAGGATTTATTAGAGAATTTGTAACTTTAACTATTAACCAAAAAACAATGACAGATGATGATTTCGGTCCTGAACTTAAAGTTTGGAATTGGGATACTGCTGCAGATAACGATGGATGGAATATCTACGTTGCTGGTGGTGGAGCTGTTGTAGTTTCATGGGACGAAGTTGAACATGGTGGATCTATGAAGTTAGAAACTGTATCTGGTGGTTTAAGATATGAAACTAGATTAGACTTCCAAGGGTTAGCTATGGAACCTGGACAACCTTACTTAGTAAGATTTGATGCTAAATCAAGTATCGATGGTAAAAAATTCCACTTTAATTTTGGTGAATTAATACCTAGTGCTCCTTGGTTTACTCCATTCAAAATAGAAGGTGAAGAAATCTTTACTTTAACTGATGAGTGGGCAACTTATGAGTTTTGGTTCAATATGGAACTGAATAATCAAAATGGTGGACCTGTACTTGAAATGGGTAACATTGAAGGTTCTGAAGGTTTAGACGCTACAATCTGGTTTGACAATTTAGTTGTTAAAGGTGGTAGTGGTGAAGATGTATTTGCACCTGTTATTAGTGGTGTAATGGATTCTACTATTTATATAGAAGATGCTGTAACTTTCGATGCACTTGAAGGTGTAACTGCTCTTGATGGTGTTGATGGAGATTTAACTTCAGCAATATTCGTTAATGGAGATACTGTTGATCCTTTAGTTGCTGGTGTATATTACTTAAGCTATGCTGTATATGATGCAGCTGGTAACTATGATTTAGTTGAACGTTGGGTAACTGTAATGGCAGATACTGAAGCTCCTGTATTATCAGGTGTTGAAGATGCAACTGCTTTTGTTGGTGAAGGTTTAACTGCATTAACAGACGTAATGGCTGTTGATGGTAGAGACGGAGACGTAACTGCAAATATCGTATTATCTGGTGATGTATTTGAAGTTGACGTACCTGGTGTATATAACGTAACTTATACTGTTGTTGATGCTTTAGGTAATGAAGCAACTGCTGATCGTGTAATTACTATATTAGACTTAACATTTGAAGATACTGATTTAATTACAAATGGTAACTTTGAAGCTGTGGCATGGCAATTCTTTACTCAAGAATGGGTAGGAGCTGCAACTAAATTCAACATCGTTGATGGACAAGTTGTCGCAGAAGTTCAAGCATTTGGAGACAACTGGTCTCAAATTATTGAACAACCTGGTGTAGCTATGGGTGCAAACAAAACTTATCGTGTTTCATTCGACGCTATGAGTACTGTTGAACGTGACGTAGAAGTAGAATTAGGAGATAGTGGTTTAGCTAATCAATATGTAACTGTTGGAACTACAATGGAAACTCATACTGTAGAATTCACAATGGGTGCAGAAGATAAAACTGTTATATTCAAAATTCTATTTGGTAATGTTAATGCCGCTGCATTAAGCACAATGACTTTCGATAACATTATGTTAGAAGAAACTACTGCTGTTGATGGTGACATCGTTGCAGATACTAACGTGTTATTAAATAGTGATTTCTCTGAAATGACTATGCTTGAAGGTTGGGGTTCTTGGTCAGAAGCTGGAGACGAAGACTTCAGAGTATATTACAATGAAGGTTGGTTTACTTATAATGCTGCAGGTGATGCATCATGGAAAAACAAATTAGAACAAGGTGGAATTGCTTTAGTAGCTGGTGAGACTTACCGTTTAACATTCAAAGCAAAAGGTGATTTAGCTAGAGACTTCCAAGTAAGCTTCTGGGATGGATCTGCTGGAACTGAATCAGGAGCGTTAGCTCTTACTACAGATTTCCAAGAGTTTACATTTATCTTTGAATATAATGGTGGAGCTTCACAAACTCTAGAATTCCAATTAGGACAATTAACTGAAAACTTCGCAGGAACTAGATTCTTCTTAGACGATGTAAAAATCGAAGTTGCTATACCTGGTGAAGGTGAAGATGTATATGAAATGACAGACTTAATGCCAAACGGTACATTTGATGTAAACCCATGGTACATGTGGGCTGCTGACTGGAACTCTACATCTGTAACTGCAGATTTCAGTGGTGGAAATGCAGTATTTGATATCGTAGACTTCGGTGCTGAAAACTGGAACATCCAATTTGTACAAGAAGGACTTGCATTAGTTGAAAATAAAACATATCGTTTAACATTTGAAGCTATGACTACTGTTGATAGAGATGTTAACGTTAAAGTTATTGCTGCAGATGGAACAGAGTATACTGAAACTGTAAGTTTAACTACTACAACAGCTACATATACTGTAGATTTCACATTCGCACAAGCGGATAGTGCTGCTAAAATTTCAATCGAAATGGGTGGACCTAATGATGGTGGAATCGTAGTTGCTGTACCAAGTGTTATAACTTACGATAACGTAATGTTAGAAGAAACTACTGCTATTGATGGTGACTTAGTTGTCGATACTGATCAAGTAGTAAACGGAGATTTTGGATTCACAAATCTTAACGGATGGTCTTCATGGACTGCTGACTGGTTAGATCCAATGATTACAGGTTCATTATCAGAAGCATGGAACGAATTAGTATTCACATATGACGGGGCTGGAACTGAATCTTGGAACCACCAAATTAACTTCGATGGAATCACTTGGGAAGTTGGAAAAACTTACAAGTTAAGTTTCGATGCTAAAGGTGATGCTGCAAGAGATTTCCAAGTAAACGTATATGATGGTTCAAATGGATATGAAACTGGTATCTTAGCACTGGGTACTGAATTCCAATCATACGAGCATGTATTTACATATATGAATAACCCTGTTGCAAAAGTTGAATTCCAATTAGGTAAAATTTCTGATAACTTCGCTGGAACAATGTTCTATTTAGACAATGTTAAAATCGAAGTATTAGTAGAAGATGAGCCTGTTGTTATCGTTCCTGTATGGAATGGTTACGGTGGAACTACTGCTGTTGAAGGTGAAGACGATGTTGTAATTACTTATGACGTGACTACTGAATGGTGGTGGGATTTTAGTGCTCAACACGAATTCCTAGAATTTGATGGAACTAATAATGCAATTGATTTCACATTTACTGGTGAAGTTGGACATAAATATGTATTTAAAGTAGAATCTGGTAGTCTTAATAAAGAAGTTAAAATCGATGGTGACGGAACTGAGCAAACTGTTCAAATCGCACTTACAGATTGGACTGAAGAACAAAGAGATGCTTTAAGTAAAGTTATCGTATTTACTGAAGGTGCTGCTGGAACTGCGGGTACAGTTACTGTTTCATACGAAGGTTTAGTTATTGCTATTCCTGATCCTGTATGGGTTGGTATGAGCACAACTACTGTAGTTGAAGGTACTGGAGATGTTGCAATCACTTATGATATCGCTACTGAATGGTGGTGGGATTTCAACGCTCAACAACAAAACGTTGTATTTGATGGAACTAATGACGCAATTGAATTCACATTTACTGGTGTTGTTGGACATAACTATAAGTTCAAAGTAGAAGCTCCAGGTGGTTTAAACAAAGAAACTGCTGACATCACAGGTGATGGATTAGAGCAAACAATCGTATTAGATTTAAGCGATTGGACTTTAGAACAAAGAAATTCATTAAGTTTAGTAGTTGTATTCTGTACAACTCAAACTGCAACTGGTACTGTAAACGTTGCTTATGAAGGAATTGTTTTACCTTAGTAAGTGAAGCAAATTATAAATAAAACGGAGTAGAAATACTCCGTTTTTTTTGTACACAAACTACTATAAATAGTTTTATAAATAAGTATTTAAAAAATATATCGTTTCACTTCCATTATATAAGTATATAATGTAGAATATTTATGAGTTAAAGGAGGTATGTGTATGAGCACTTTAATTATTAAAAACTTACACGCCGAAGTTGAAGGCAAAGAAATATTAAAAGGTGTAGATCTAACTATAAATGGTGGAGAAACACACGCAATAATGGGGCCAAATGGTACAGGTAAATCAACATTAGCCAGCGTTATTATGGGTCACCCAAAATATACTGTTACCAAAGGGGAAGTTTTACTTGATGGTAAGAACGTATTAGATATGGAAGTAGATGAACGAGCTAGAGCTGGTTTATTTTTAGGGATGCAACATCCCGCAGAAGTACCTGGAGTTACAAATAGTGACTTTATCAAGACTGCAATGAATTCAAGACTTGAAGAAGGTAAAAACATTTCATTATTTAAGTTCATTCGTGAATACGATATAGCAGTAACTGATCTTAAAATGAATTCAGATTTACCACATAGATATCTTAATGAAGGTTTTAGCGGTGGAGAGAAGAAACGTAATGAAATTCTTCAAATGAAAATGTTAAAACCAAAGATAGCAATACTAGATGAGATTGATAGTGGACTAGATGTAGATGCACTTAAAATCGTTGGTGAAAATGTAACAGCGATGAAGAATAAAGATCTTGGATTATTATTAATCACACATTATCAAAGATTATTAGAGTATATTGAAGCAGACATCATTCACGTAATGATGAAAGGTAAAATCGTAAGATCTGGAGATAGTTCATTAATGAAACGTATCGATACTGAAGGTTACGATTGGTTAAAAGAAGAATTGGGAATCGAAGATGAAAGAGTTATTGTTGAAGAAGAAGAGGAAAGAGTAATGCTTGGTACATGTGCTACTAAGGAAGCTTTAGACCTATAATGCTACAATATAACAAAACAGAATTATTAAATGAAGATATCCCAGAGAAATTAGTAGAATTAACAAAAAGTTTAGATAATTTTGTCATTGTTAAAGATGGTAGAATTATCGCAGAACAACTTGATAAAGAGTTCGAAGATTTATATATTAAGCAAATAGACGAAGCTTTAGTTGATATGCCTGATTTATTTGAAGGAAGTTTATTCAATTCATACAAAGAAGAAGCATATGACTATAACTTTGAAGAATGTAATAGTGGTATCGTTATATACGTTAGACCTAATGAAATATATACAAAATCATTATTTGTGTTTTACGTACAAGAAAACGGTGAATTTGTTAATAACACAACTCTATTA
>NZ_CEXEES010000018.1:0-26631 GCF_982632705.1 Candidatus Izemoplasma sp.
AGAACTAAACGATGGAGACGTTGCAAACTTAGGAATTGGGCTACCAACCTTAGTTGCCAACTATATTCCAAAAGATATCGAAGTTTATCTACAATCAGAAAATGGAATGATTGGTCTTGGGCCTGCACCTGACGAAGATGATGTAGATATGGATATAACCAATGCTGGTGGTCGACCTGTGACACTTGAACAAGGTGGTATGTACTTTGATAGTTCAACATCATTTGGAATCATCAGAGGAGGACACGTCGATGTTACAGTACTTGGTAGTTTACAAGTAGATGAAAAAGGTAGTTTAGCCAACTGGATAATTCCTGGGAAAATGGTTCCTGGAATGGGTGGGGCTATGGACCTAGTAACAGGTGCTAAAAAAGTTATTATAGCAATGACACACACCAATAGAGGTAAAGCTAAAATACTTAAAGAATGCACATTACCATTAACAGCTAAGAATCAAGTAAACTTGATCATAACTGAAATGGGTGTTATGGAAGTAAAAGAAGATGGATTACATTTAGTTGAATACAACGATATGTTTACAATAGAAGAAATAAAACAAGCCACAGAAGCAGATCTTATCATCAATGATCCTTCTGTCATGAAAGTGAAGTGAATTTAATGGAAAAAGTAATGATTAGAATGCGTTTAAGCGCACACAATGCACATTATGGTGGAGGTTTAGTAGACGGAGCATTTTCTTTACAAGTATTTGGAGATGTTGCTACAGAACTACTAATTAGAACAGATGGTGATGAAGGGTTATTTAGAGCATATGACAACGTAGAGTTTTTGGCACCATTGTACGCTGGAGATTACATCGAAGTAACTGGTTGGATAACTCACAAAGGGAATACTTCAAGAAAAATGGCTTTTGAAGCTCACAAAGTGATTCAAGCAAGAACAGATATATCTGAATCAGCTGCAGAAGTACTAGAAGAGAAAATCTTAGTAGCAAAAGCAACTGGAACTTGTATTACTCCTAAGGATAAACAAAGATTCTAATGGAGAAATTAATCATAACAGCAGCGATTTGTGGTGCTGAGGTGTTAAAAGAACATAATGAATATGTTCCGTACACAATTAAAGAAATCCAACAAGAAGCATATAAAGCATATAAAGCAGGTGCATCTATCATACATTTACATGTTAGAAACGATGATGGTACACCAACTCAAGATAAAAACAGATTTAATTTAGCAATAAACGCAATCAAAGAAGTAGCACCAGACGTTATTATTCAGCCGTCAACAGGTGGTGCAGTAGGAATGACAAACGATGAACGTTTACAACCAACTGAACTACTACCTGAAATGTGTACTCTCGATTGTGGTAGTGTTAACTTTGGTGGGGATGAAGTATTCATAAATACCGAAGATGATATTAAGTATTTCGCTGAAAAAATATACTCAAAAAACATAGTGCCAGAGTTAGAATGCTTTGGTAAAATGCATGTTGACCAGGTTAATAATTTATATAAAAAAGGTTTCATAAAAGCACCCTTACATTTTAGCTTTGTACTAGGTGTAAATGGGGGACAAACAGGTGAAGAAAGAGACTTCATATTTCTAAAAGAAAGTCTACCAAAAGAAGCAACATATTCTGTTGCTGGAATCGGAAGATTTGAATTCAAATTAGCAGAACTAGCTATCAAACATGGAGGACATGTAAGAGTAGGGTTAGAAGATAACATCTATCTAGAAAAAGGTGTAATAGCAAAAGGAAATGAAGATTTAGTTATGAAAGTCGTGGAAATAGCTAAACAGTATAATAGAGAAATTGCCTCACCAGATGAAGCAAGAAGAATAATAGGACTTAAGGAGTAGACATGAAAGATTTATGCAAATACGGTACAAATAGAGTACTAGAACCAAGTGGTGTTTTACCACAAGCAGCAACAAAAATTAGTAACGAAATGAAGATCTATGATAACGAAATATTAATAGATGTAATTACACTGAATATCGATTCTGCATCATTTACACAAATTAAAAATGCATGTGATAAGGATGTATCTAAAATGGAAGAAATGATTTTAGATATCGTCAACACTAGAGGTAAAATGCAAAATCCAGTAACTGGTAGTGGTGGAATGTTAATCGGAACTATAAAAGAGATTGGTTCTGAATTCCCAAACAAAGAAATTAGAGTTGGAGACAAAATTGCAACGTTAGTTTCATTATCACTTACACCACTGAAAATTAAAAAAATCAATTCTATTAATCTAGATAATGATCAAGTTAATATAACTGGAGAAGCAATTTTATTTGAATCAGGTATTTTTGCCAAAGTACCAACTGACATGGATGAACATTTAGTCCTTGCAGCACTAGATGTTGCTGGAGCACCTGCTCAAGTTGACAAATTAGTCAAAGAGAATGACACTGTTCTGATAATTGGAGCAGCTGGGAAAAGTGGTGTGTTATGTGCTCACCAAGCGATGGTAAATGCTGGTCCAAATGGAACAGTAATTGGTGTTGTAAATGAGATGTGGCAAGTTGAACTTCTAAAAGAATTAGGACTGTGTCATAAAGTAGTTTTAGCAGACGCAACAAACGCAATTGAAGTATATGAAAAAGTAAAAGAAGTTCACTCAGAACTAGCTGACGTAACTATCAATGTTGTTAATGTTCAGAACACAGAGATGTCTTGTATTTTATCAACTAAAGATGATGGAGTAGTTTACTTCTTCAGTATGGCAACATCATTTACCAAAGCGGCACTAGGTGCTGAAGGTGTTGGTAGTGATGTAACTATGATTATTGGAAATGGATATACTAAGGGACATGCAGAATTAACTTTAAATGTTGTTAACAATAATAAGAACATTAAAGAACTTTTTGAAAGATTATATACATAGGTGAAAAACAATGGCAGTTAAATTATATAAAGAATATATTGAAAGAAAAAATACATACTTTCCAAATGTTACTGACGAACAATGGAACGATTGGAAATGGCAAACACGAAATAGAATCCAAACAGTTGAGGATTTAAATAAATTTGTATCACTAGATAATGAAAACATGACTTCTATCAAAGAAGTTTTAGGACAGTTTAGAATGGCGATAACGCCTTACTACTTAACTTTAATCAATCCTGAGAATGCAAACGATCCTGTATTGTTACAAGCTGTACCTAAAATCGAAGAACTACATTTTGGACAACACGATTTAGAAGATCCTCTTCATGAAGATGGAGATAGTGTTGTACCAGGACTAACACATAGATATCCAGACAGAGTATTATTTTTAATCACTGATATGTGCAGTATGTATTGTAGACATTGTACTCGTAGAAGATTTGCTGGACAACAAGATTCAGGATCAAAAATGGACAACGTTGATAAAGCATTAGAGTACATCAAAAACCACCCAGAAGTGAACGATGTTTTACTAAGTGGTGGAGATGCTCTATTAGTTGCTGATGAAAGACTAGAATATATTATTTCTCGTTTAAGAGAGATTGATCATGTAGGTGTAATAAGAATCGGAAGTAGAACTCCAGTAGTAATGCCTCAACGTATTACAACTGAGCTTGTAGATATGCTGAAAAAATATCACCCGATTTGGTTAAACACTCACTTCAATCATCCAAAAGAACTAACACCCGAATCTAAACTTGCAATTGATAGATTGGCAAACGCTGGTATCCCAGTTGGGAACCAATCAGTGTTACTAAAAGGTGTTAACGATTGTGTTAATATAATGAAAAAATTAGTTAAGAGATTAATTGAGATAAGAGTAAGACCTTACTATATTTACCAATGTGACCTAAGTCAAGGTATAGAACACTTTAGAACTCCGGTCAGCAAAGGTATCGAAATTATAGAAGGATTACGTGGACACATCTCTGGAATTGCAGTGCCAACTTTTGTTGTAGATGCACCAGGTGGTGGTGGAAAAATTCCAGTAATGCCGAACTATATAATTTCTCAAGCTCCAGGTAAAACCATTCTTAGAAATTACGAAGGAATGATTACCACATACTACGGACCTACAAGTTATGATAACGAATGTGATTGTGAAGACTGTGTTGATGCTAGAGAAGGTAATGTTGATCCATACATCCAACAGCAAGTTAGATTAGATCAATTCAACAATGTTAGAAAAAGAAAAAACAATCAATAAATATTTAAAGAATCACAAAACTATATCTATAATCGGGCTATCAAAAAACGCTGGAAAAACAACAGTTTTGAATCGATTAATAGAGGAACTAAAATCACAAACAATAGCAATCACATCTATAGGTTTAGATGGTGAAAAAATTGATAATGTAAATTACAAACCAAAGCCAAGAATCAAAGTGTATAAAGGTATGTTAATTGCAACAGCAACAGACTGTTTGATTGAAACTGAAATCAAATATGTTGTTCATGAAAAAACATCCATCAACACTGCTCTTGGATTGATAGTAATTATAGAAGCAATGAGTGACGGGTATGTATTAGTTGCTGGACCATCTACAAAAACCAAAATGAAAGAAGTAATAAAGAGACTCAAAAAGTACGAGCCAAATCGTATCTTTTTGGATGGTGCTTTGTTCAGGAAATCTTTCTCAGTTTATGATTTAGTTGACGCTATGATTTTAGTGACAGGTGCATCTTATTCTAGAGATATGAATAAGACAATAAATCACACAAGAAACCTAATTGACCAGTTGGATTTACCTTGTTCAACAATCAGATCTAAATACGACCTGATAGATGTTGATTCTAATGGTTATAACATAGATTCAGAATTCAGTAAAGACAAAGTATTTGAGTATATAATTAGCAATAAAATCAAACTAAAATATGCTAGAATTCATGGTGCAATTACAAATAGAATAACTGATAATATAATTTTGAATAGAGAGTATTTTGTTGATTGCACAGTGCATGTTGATGATTCAATTAGCTTTATTTGTGACATTCACAAGTACGAATTACTGAAAAAGTTGAACATAAAATTCGAAGTAGAAAACAGTGTTCCAGTTCTATTTCTAGCCATAAATCCATACTCTCCAACAGGGTATGAATATGATAATGAGAAATTTAAGAAACTACTGCAACAACACAATAAATTACATTGCATAAATGTTCTTGCAGATTTGGAGTGATATAAATGAGTAAATTAAAACTAAATAAAGAAAAAATACAAGAAGCCAGATCATTGGCAACCGCAATCGCGATTCAAACTCAAGAGTTTATTGATGTTCACACAACAGTAACGGTTGAAAGAACAATTTGTCGATTATTAGGAATAGATGGTATAGATGAAGTAGAAGTACCATTACCCAACATTATTGTTTCTCAACTTCAAAAGTCAGGAAACTTAAAACATGGTGTAGCTTCATACATTGCAAGTGTAATTAAGTCTGATGAGATTTCAATTGAGGAATTAACTTTAAAGATTTCCAAAAATGAAATTGATCTTAATAATTATGAACCTTTACAAAAAAATGAAGTTGAATCTATCCTTCAACCTTACATTACAGATTCTTTATATAAGATAAAACAAAATAAAATGTTTCGTGAAAACCAACAACTTAAATTTGGAGATAAAACAAGTCCGTTATTATATGTAATTGTTGCCACTGGAAATATTTATGAGGACGTTGTTCAGGCCAAAGCTGCAGCAAGAGCTGGAGCAGATGTAATTGCTGTTATTAGAACTACTGGTCAATCACTTTTAGACTTTGTTCCATACGGTCCAACAACAGAAGGATTTGGTGGAACTTATGCTACACAAGCGAACTTCAAAATTATGCGCGAAGCACTTGATGAAGTTGGGGATCAACTAGATCGTTATATCATGTTAGTTAACTATGCTTCAGGTTTATGTATGCCAGAAATTGCAGCAATGGGAGCACTAGAAAGACTTGATATGATGCTAAATGATTCTTTATATGGAATACTATTCAGAGATATTAATATGAAGCGTACATTCGTTGACCAATTCTTCAGTAGAGTTATTAATGCGTACTCTGGTATAATCATTAACACAGGTGAAGATAACTATTTAACAACTAGTGATGCTGTTACTGAGGCACATACTGTACTAGCTTCACAGTTTATAAATGAGCAATTCGCATTGAAGGCTTACATGAAAGAGGAATTACAAGGTTTAGGACATGCATTTGAGATTGATCCTAAGGTTGAGAATGGATTTCTGTATGAGTATTCACAAGCACTTATGGCTCGAGAAATTTTTCCGAATGCACCTTTGAAATACATGCCACCAACAAAACATATGACTGGGAATATTTTTAAAGGACAAGTTCAGAATGCACTTTTCAATATTGTAACAACAGCTACAAATCAACGTATACACTTATTGGGAATGCTTACTGAAGCAGTTCATACACCTTTTATGAGTGATAGATATCTTGCGATTGAAAATGCTACTTACATTAATACGACAATGAAAGATTTCGGTAATGAGATTGAGTTCAAAAAAGATGGTATTATAGTTAATAGAGCTAAACAAGTTCTTGAAGATTCAATTACACTATTAGAGGAAATTACTAATATTGGTATATTTGAGTCACTTGAAAGAGGTATATTTGCTGGAATTAAAAGACCTCAAGATAATGGAAAAGGATTAAAGGGAGTGTTCGCAAAAAGCGAACTATATGTAAATCCAATACTTGACCAAATGATAGCAGAGTTAAAGGAGGAGTTATAATGGGTTACGATATGAGCAATAAATCCTTTAACAAAGAATTAGATTTAAAAAAACTAAAACCATACGGAGATACAATGAATGATGGTAAGGTTCAGGTTAGTTTTACATTACCAGTAGCTAATGATGAGCAAGCGGGTGAAGCAGCGAAAGAATTAGCGAAAAAAATGGGATTGGAGAACCCTCTTGTAGCAGAGAGTATTTCTATTGATGAAACATTTACAATGTTCGTTATTTATGGTAATTTATCACATACGGTCAATTATGATGAAATAGAAGTAGTTGCGCTTGAAAATGATGTTTTATCAAAATATGAAATTGAAGATTTTATTGATGAGAACTTCAATAATAATATAGTTGTTGTTGGTGCTTCAACTGGTACAGATGCACACACTGTTGGAATAGATGCAATCATGAATATGAAAGGTTTTGCAGGTCATTACGGACTTGAGAGATATAGGAACATTGATGCTTATAATATGGGTAGTTCAGTAGAGAATGAAGATATGATTAAAAAGGCTTTAGAACTTGATGCTGACGTACTACTTATATCACAAACTGTAACTCAAAAAGATGTTCACATTAAGAATTTAGTTAATATGATAGAGTTACTTGAAATAGAGGGTCTCAGAGATCGATTTGTACTAATTGTAGGCGGACCAAGAATTAACCATGAGTTAGCTAAAGAACTTGGTTATGATGCTGGTTTTGGACCTAAAAAATACGCAGAAGATGTAGCTAGTTTCTTTATCAAGGAATTAAACGAAAAATAAATCACCTACGGGTGATTTTTTTTACTTCACTTATTTATAAAAAGTGGTATAATTTATAATGTACGATTTATGAGAGGATGATTAGAATGGCTTCAATAAAGAAAATAGGTACTGAGTTAAACTGGGATATAGAAAAAAAGGCAATTTATGGAAATTATAGTGGATTTGAGATTACTTTGGAGCAAAATCTGAGTTATAGTAATTCGCATAATAATTTTAAGATATTGTATATACCATATAACAACATATCTTCAAGTGATGCTGGGGCATTGTCAGATTTCATTAATCTAAATAAAAAAGACTTAAAAGCTATAAATTATGAAGTTAAGCAAAATATTTTAACGATCCGCTTGAATGAGGGGATAAAAGGTATCAATGCTGAACGATTGAAAGAAGTTTTAGATAAGTACATTACAAAGTTCTCACAGCTTGGTATAACACCAAGGAAAACTTGTATTTATTGTAATGATGAGTCTACTGATTCAACTGTATATATAAATAAAGTTAAATTACCTTCACATGAATCTTGTAAACAAGCTGCAATTGCAAAGGCAAACGAGCAAAAAGAGATACTGAACGAGCAACCTGGTTCTATTCTTGGTTATATAGGAGGACTAGTTGGAGCTATACTTGGAGCGATTCCTTACGCAGTGGCTGTCTGGTTTGGGTGGTATATAGGTATAATCACTATTCTAGCTGGAATTCTAAGTTACTATGGTTTCAATTTACTGGGTGGTAGACCTAAAAGATATACAAAATACATAATATCATTATTTACTTTTGGAGCAATAATATTATCTAATGTAGGAATAATGTTCTATATTGCGTTGGATAACGATGCTACAATACAACAAGTGTGGAATCACCCAGAACTTAAGGGGATTTTCACTGAGTCATTTGGAATGAGCGCATTATTTGGATTGATTGGTGTATTCTTTGTTTACTCAAGAATAAAAAATGACGAGAAGCAAATAGAAATTCTATAAAAAAAAGAGCCGAAAGGCTCTTTTTAATTTACACTCATTATTACTGGCATAATCATAGGATTACGTTCAGTTTTACTTTGAACAAAATCTTTAATTTGCTTAGTAATTTCACGTTTCAGTATATTAACATTTAACTTTTTAGTTTGTTTTAATTTACGTTCGACAATTAGTTTAACTTTTGCTGATATTTCAGAAGTTAGCTCCTCATGATCTCTCATGTAGATAAACCCTCTAGAAATAATAACTGGTTTTCCAATAACTTCTAAAGTCTCAGGATTGATGGTAACTATTGTACTAAGTAAGCCATCTTCACTTAAGTTCTTACGGTCCCTTATTACAACGTTTCCAATGTCACCAATACCAGTACCATCAACATAAACAGTCCCCGCTTGTACTTTACCTGCGATACGTGCTGTTTTTCTAGTTACAGCTAATACATCACCGTTATCCATAACAAATGATCTATCTTTTCTAACACCACATGCATGTCCAGTTTGGGCATGAATTTTTAACATTCTATATTCACCATGAATTGGCATAAAGAATTTTGGTTTTAATAGTTTAAATAATAACTTTTGTTCTTCACGTCCAGCATGTCCTGATGTATGTGTATCTGACAATGGGCTATTTACTATTACGTTGGCTCCACGTCTGAACAACTGATTAATAGTTTTCCCTACACCAATTTGATTACCTGGGATAGGAGAAGAACTGAATATAACAGTATCACCTGGAGTGATTTTGATTTGTCTGTGTGTTCCTGCAGCAATTCTACTAAGTGCCGCTAATGGTTCACCTTGTGAACCTGTACAAATAATAGTAATTTCTTCAGGGTTGTATCTTTTAATATGATTGGGATCAATCATAGTACCTTTTGGTGCTTTAATGTACCCCATTTCACTACCAACTTCTAATGTTTTCAACATACTTCTTCCGTATGCAGCAACTTTTCTGTTTGTAGCAACACTTGCTTCAATTATTTGTTGAACACGATGCACGTTGCTCGCAAATGTAGCTACGATTGCACGTCCCTTAATTTTTGTGAATATGTCTTTAATGCTACTTGCAACTGTCTTCTCACTTTTGGTGAAACCTGCAAGCTCACTATTGGTAGAATCACTTAAAAGAAGTAATACTCCTTTGTTACCTAGTTCAGCCATTCTTTGATAGTTCGCGTCTGGCCCAGTAGGTGTAAAATCAAATTTAAAATCCCCACTATGTACGATGACACCTTCTGGTGTATGTACGACAACTCCAAAGCTGTCTGGGATTGAATGATTTGTTCTGTAGAATGAAACACTTAGTTTACCTAAAACTAGTTTTTCATACTCTTGAAACTCGATTACGTTAGCACGTAATCCTCTATGTTCTTTCATTTTGTTCCTAATTAAACCAATGGCAAAACCATTCGCATATATTTTAGGAATATGAACTTGGCGTAAAAGATAAGGTATTGCTCCAATATGATCCTCATGTCCATGAGAAATGATTAAAGCTTTTATCTTTTTCTGGTTTTCTTTTAAATACGTATAGTCATTGATTACATAATCGATACCTAACAATGAATCATCGGGAAAAAGGATCCCACTATCAATTATGATTATTTCATCTTGATACTCTATACAGTACATATTCTTTCCAACTTCACCAAGACCACCTAATGCAAAAACACCGACTTCGTTTTTGTTTAATAAATTACTTTGCATTATTATAGTCCTTTCTGGATAAATGTATTCTTGTTACCTCTATTATACACAAATATGTGGTCATATGTGAACAAATGTTCTTGAAAGGGTTTGTATAGTAAAAATCGACCCTTTTAAGAGTATCCTACAGATCAAACTGCTCAATGGCAATAAATTGGTTTCCTCGATATAATTGGGCATGAATATGTTGTATGTTTTTTAAGCAATCATACAATTAATATTACTTAGGGATAGATATGTGTTCTATAAATCTTTTTTCTTGAATTTGACTTTACTATTTAGGGTAAAAGACTTAATAATCATAAGAGTTATATTCTCCTATAAATGAAGTAGACCTAGATATAGATTGTCAATTAGACATGTGATTCATGAAAACGAATTTTCACATAGTCACTTACGAAGTTAGATTATTTATTTAGAATAATAATACATTAGATAAACGGCTCTGTGCTTGAGTTTAAGCCCATTTATTTCTATCAAAAAAGTGTGAAATATGGTATAATAAAGAGAAATAGCGATGAAATGGGCAATAATGATGTAAGCGTTTACGACTGTAAACGCCTAAACTGTGCGCTTTAGCTGTTTAAAGTGTTCTTACAATTAAGAAATGAGAATGGAGCTGATAATTTTGATTGAAGGTATTATATTAGCGGGTGGAAAATCAAGTCGAATGAAGCAAAATAAAATGCTACTACCTTACTTGGGTAAACCTCTAATTTATCACACAGTACAATCGATGATTACATATTGTAATAAAATTACAATAGTAACAGGACATTATACCGAAGATTATACTTCATTATTTGAATCCGATAATAAGGTTCATATTATCCATAATGATCAGTATCAATTGGGAATGTTTAGCTCAATAAAAAAAGCAATAAAAGATGTAAATAGCAATATTTTTATTATTCCAGGTGATTATCCCTTGGTCAGTAAGACTACTTACGAAAAATTGATACAAGGAGATGGCCTGATCAGAGTTCCTGTTTGTAGTGGGAGACGAGGACATCCAATTTTTATTTCACACAACTTAGTATTAGATTTAAAGAATGAAGATATTTCTTCTAACTTAAAGGTTTGGCGAGACAAACATGAAGTTAACTACATTGAAGTAAAAGATGAAGGAATATACAAAGATATAGACACAGTAAGTGAATATAGACAGTTATTAGAAAGGACTGGTTCGTAATGAAAATTAATAATTTTGTCAAAGTCAAAAATTTAGAAGAAGCATATAACTTACTTCAAGAAGACAAAGACAATGCAATTGTTGGTGGTGGAGCTTGGTTAAGACTTACTAACAAAAACGTTAAGACGTTAATCGATTTAGAAGAATGTAAATTAAATGAAATTAAAGATGGTAAAGATACTCTTACTATTGGTGCGATGGTTACCTTGAGAGATTTGGAAACAAATGAATCCTTGCAAAAAATTAATGATGGAATCCTATCAAATGCAATAAAAGGCATTATGGGTGTTTCAATCAGAAACATCGCTACAATAGGTGGAAGTATTATTGGTAAATATTCTTTTAGTGATATTTTAACCCCGCTATTAGTTATGGACTGCTCATTAGAATTCTATAAAACAGGAACGATGACTTTAAAAGAGTTCATGAAACTGAAAAAAGTAGATGACATTTTAATGAACATTATAATCAAGAAAACAAACAACAAAGGATATTTCACAGCAATGAAGAAAACCAGCTTAGATTTTGCTGTTGTCAATGTGGCAATCACCAAGGGTGAATCAATATCAATCGCAGTCGGTGCTAGACCGAGTGTCGCTCTGTTACAAACAGAAGCAATGGATTTTATCAATAAAGAGGAAGTAACCTTAGAGACGATAGAAAAAGCTGCTTCAATGATTTCTAAAAACACAAAATTTGGTAGCAATGCAAAAGCAAGCGAAGAATACAGAAGAAGCATTGTAGAAACATTCATAAAACGAGGACTAAAAGAGGTGACACAAGGATGAGAGTAAAACTAGATATTAATAACCAAATATTCAATGTAGATGTAGAACCAGGTGAGTACTTACTAGATACATTAAGAAACAATCATTTCAAAAGTGTAAAACGAGGATGCGATAGTAGTAGTTGTGGTGTTTGTACTATTTTAATAGACAACAAACCAGTAGCATCTTGTACATTGCTAACTGCAAAAGCTGAAAATCATAAAATAACAACTGTTGAAGGAATTCCAACAGAAGCAGAAAAACTAGGAAAATACATGGGAGACGAAGGTGCAGATCAATGTGGATATTGTAATCCATCTCTTGCATTAACTGTATACTCATTAAAACTAGAAAACCCAAAAGCAGACAACCAACAAATAAAAGAATACTTAGTAGGAAACCTTTGTCGTTGTACAGGATACCAATCTCAACATACAGCGATAAGAGATTATTTGGAGGACAACAAATGAAAACAGTAAATAATAAAATACCTTCAATAGATGGTATGGGGTTATTAATGGGAAGACCTGCTTACACAGATGATCTTGCTGAACCCAATTCATTAATCATAAAAATAATGCGTTCTCCACACGCTTTTGCTAGAATCGTTTCTATCGATAGTACAGAAGCTTTAAAAATACCAGGTGTAGAACTTGTATTAACTCATAAAGATTTCAAAAGAAACTCATTCACAAGAGCAGGACAAGGATACCCAGAACCATCTCCACATGACAAATTCGTTTTAGACGAGTTCGTAAGACACGTTGGTGATGAAGTACTGGCAGTTGCCGCAATCAGTGATGAGATTTGTGAACAAGCATTAAACGCAATCAAAGTAGAATACGAAGTGCTTACACCTATTCTAGACTTTGAACAAGCACTAGATAACGAAACAATCCTTCATCCAGAACCTGAAGCAATTGAAATGTTCCCAATTGGTTTTGAACCAAAAAGAAACATTGCCGCAGCGTATCACATGGAAGTTGGTAACGTAGAAGAAGACATCAAAAAATCAGATGTAGTTATTAAAGAATCTTTCTACACACAAGCACAAAACCATATGGCACTAGAACCACACACAGTAAACGCAAGACTAGACTACCAAGGTAGACTGGTTTTAATCACCTCAACACAAACACCGATTCACGTTAGAAGAATCATCTCTCAAACATTAGAGATTCCTCTATCTAAAATCCGTGTAATTAAACCACGTGTTGGAGGAGGATTTGGTGGGAAACAACAAGTCCAT
Source organism: Candidatus Izemoplasma sp. (assembly GCF_982632705.1). NCBI lineage: Bacteria > Bacillati > Mycoplasmatota > Mollicutes > Candidatus Izemoplasmatales > Candidatus Izemoplasmataceae > Candidatus Izemoplasma > Candidatus Izemoplasma sp. The sequence goes on from NZ_CEXEES010000018.1 coordinate 13,339, forward strand.
GGTGAAATGTTCGTATCTGCAGTAACAATGAGAACAGGAAAACCATCAAAAATAATATATACAAGAAAAGAAGTATTTGAATCAAGCTTCCAAAGACATCCAATGCGTCTAGATATAACTCTAGGAGCATCAAAAGACGGAATCCTAGAAAGTATTGATTGTTATATCTTAAGTGATACAGGAGCATACGGTGAACACGCACTAACAGTATTCATGGTTGCCGGATCAAAAGTATTACCTTTATACAACAAAGTAAACTCAGTACGTTTCCACGGTGACATCGTATATACAAACCACACATCAGCTGGTGCATTTAGAGGATACGGTGCAATCCAAGGGAACTTCGCTGTCGAAAGCGCAATTGATATCTTAATCGAAAAATTAGGAGTAGATCCTATTGAGTTTAGAGACAAAAACATGATCAAAGAAAACGAAACATCACCAATCTTTGAAATCATGGGTGAAGGGACAGAAGGTACTGCGATGAATATGGATTCTTGTAAATTAGATTTCTGTCTACATAGAGGAAAAGAACTAATCAAATGGGATGAAATCTACCCAAGAAAACAAATCTCAGAATCAAAAGTAAAAGGTGTCGGTATGGCAATCGCTATGCAGGGATCTGGAATACCATACATCGATATGGGATCTGCCACAATCAAATTAAATGATGATGGATTCTATAACTTAATGATCGGTGCAACAGATATCGGACAAGGTAGTGACACAATCTTAGCTCAAATCGCTGCGGAAACATTAATGTGTGATATCAAAGACATGATCGTATATAGTTCTGATACAGATTTAACTCCATTTGATACAGGAGCATACGCTTCATCAACTACTTACGTATCAGGTAACGCAGTGCACAAAGCTGCCTTAAAAATGAAAAAGAAACTAATCAAAGAAGCTGCTCATGTCTTCAATGTTAAAAAAGACGAAGTAGAATATGATGGTAAAACATTCAAAGCAGGAGACAAAGAAATCACAATCAACGAATTATCAAATAGATTATATTACAACGAAGATCAAAAACAACTAACAGTAACAGCATCTTACGTTGGACATAAATCTCCACCTCCATTTATGGCAGGTTACGTTGAAGTAGACGTGGACACAGACACAGGTGTTGTAGACATTAAAAACTATGTCTCAGTAGTAGACTGTGGAACAACAATCAACCCAATGCTTGCTAGAGGGCAAGTAGAAGGTGGAATCGTTCAAGGTATCGGTATGGCAATGTATGAAGAAGTTCTATACAACAAAAAAGGACAAAAGATTACTAATGACTTACTTAACTACCATGTTCCAACACGTATGGAAATCGGAGATCTAACTACAGAATTCGCTGATAGTTTTGAAGAATCTGGACCATACGGTGCAAAATCAGTAGGGGAAATCGGAATCGATACTCCACCAGCTGCACTTGCAAATGCAATCTACAACGCAGTAGGAGTAAGAATCAAAACATTACCAATTACTCCTGAAAAAATCTTAATGGCGTTAAAGAATAAATAACTCAAGAGGTGAGCACATGGATTTATATAACACAATATCGAAACTCACAAGCAAAGGAACCCCTTTGGTTGTAGTAACAGTCATAGAAAAAAAAGGTGATGGACCAGTAGAAGTCGGTAAAAAAATGGTCGTAACATACGATCATACCTTATTCGGTACAGTAGGTGGTGGTGCACTAGAATTCCAAGCAATAGAACTTGCAAAAGAACTTCTAAAAACAAGAAAAAGCACCACTAAGAAATACCTACTAAAAGAAGGAAAAGAACTAAAAGATTCAGAAACACTTCCTATGGAGTGTGGCGGAGTAGTAACTATGTTCTTTGAATACATTGGACCATTAGAAACAATATACATATTTGGTGCTGGACATGTTGGACAAGCTCTAACAAACGTCTTAAAAACAATGAACTTCCACGTAAAAATCATCGATCACAGAGAACCTGTCATCAATGAATTTATTGGTGGGGATGATGTAATCTTATCTTCATTCACAGAGTATATCGACAATAACGAGATATTTGAAAATAGCTTTGTTATCGTTACAACACCATCACATAGATATGATTACGCAGTTATAAACAAAATAATAGAAAATAACATAAAACTAAAATACTTAGGAATGATCTGTAGTCATTTAAAACTAAAAGACTTCCTAAACAAAACATATGAGAAATTTGGAAAAGACGTAGATCTATCTAACTTCTATTCACCAATAGGGTTAGATTTGGGTGGACAAAGTCCTGCTGAAATTGCAGTTTCAATCACATCAGAAATCTTAGCAATCCACAACAATAAACCAAACCATGCTCATATGAGAACAACGCTATTTGAAGGTAAAGATAAATACTGGGAATAAAAAATAACTCTAACTGTGAACCCACAGTTAGAGTATTTCTACCAAAGAGGTGACAACATGTACGATTTAAGAATAATCAATGGATTAGTGTATAAAGAGTTAGAATATCACGAAATGAATCTCTATATCACAGATGGTCTTATATCTAAAATTTCTAACGAATTGTTTGAAGCAAAGGAAACGTATGACGCTGATGGATTATTGGTATTTCCTGGGGTCATTGATCCTCATACACACTTTGAATTAGATTTAGGTACAAGAACATCAAAAGATGATTTTAAAAAAGGCACAGAAGCTGCCGTTTTTGGTGGAGTAACAACCATTATAGATTTCCTAAGTCCCGTAAACAACAATCAAGACTTAGAAAAAGAATTTAATCTAAGAACTGTACAAGCCAAAGATTCTCTTATTGATTATAAGTTCCATGCATGTGTCATGAACCCAAAAGGTAATGTAGAAACAATTGTAGATACAATGTCTACTCTTGGATTAAATACAGTGAAATTATTTACTACATATAGTGATTCAAATAGAAGAACGTACGATACAGAAATCATTGAGTTATTAAAACTATCTAAAACAAATAATTTTATGGTCACTGCTCATATCGAGAATGACGATCAAATTATTCAAAAAGATAATATGACATATCATGATTTACCAATCAGTAGACCTACCATCTCAGAAACATCTGAAGCATTGAAACTTGCACAATACGCAAGAGATACAGGTGGAAACTTATATATGGTTCATCTAAGTAGTGGTAAGACATTGAAGATGCTAAAAGAAGAATATAGCGACATCCTAAATAAAAACCTGATTATTGAAAGTTGTCCTCATTATTTTGTATATGATAACTCAATTCTACAATCCAAACTTGGATTCTTATATACAATGGCACCTCCTCTTAGAAGTTTTGAAGAAGTAACATTGTTAAAAAACAATATAGATTCTGTCTACACAATAGGGACAGACCACTGTACATTTGATTTCAAAGACAAACAAAAAACACTTCTAAAAGATATGCCACTCGGTGTTGGTGGAGTTGAATATAGTTTTGATATTATGTTTTCAATGTTTGGAATTAAAGTCGTTGATAAAATGACACAAAACGTCGCAAAAGCACATAAGTTATTCCCTCAAAAAGGAATTATACAAGAAGGCAGTGATGCTGATCTATTCCTTTATAAATTAAAAGAAAAACAACTCACAGAAAACCATAGTGATACAGATCATTTTATATACAAAGACTTCCCTGTTAAAGGCGAAGTTGTATCAACAATGTCAAACGGTATATTCGTATTAAAAGATAGAACGTTACAATCAAACACAGGAACATTACTAAACAAGGTGGTGAAATAATGAATGCATTAATCAATGTAACATATTACGATTTTAAAACATATCAAGAAGATTCATACATTCTATTCAAAGACACTATTATAGAAATAGGAAAAATGGAAGACTATGAGAATTTTAACTATCAAGAAATTGATTGTTCTAATCAAATAGTTATGCCAGGACTTGTAAATGGACACAGTCATATATACAGCACATTCGCAAGAGGAATGAGTGTACCATTTAATCCAAATAACTTTCAAGAGTTGTTAGAACAGTTATGGTGGAAACTAGATAGAAACCTGACAAATGAAATGAACTACTACTCAGGTATTGTATCTGGGGTAGAATACATAAAAAACGGAGTAACAACGATTATAGATCACCACGCTAGTGCTGAAATTCAAGGTTCTCTAAACTCTTTAAAAAAAGCATTAAACGAAGTAGGAGTTAGAGGGATATATTGTTTTGAATCCAGTGATCGATTTGATATCGATCAGTGTATCAAAGAAAACAATACATTCATCAAAGAGAACAATGATTCATTCAATCGTGGGTTATTCGGAATGCATGCAGCATTCACATTAAACAACGAATCATTAACTAAAATTAAGAAACAAACCAAAGGTCCAATTCATATTCATGTCGCTGAATCTAAAATGGACCAAGATATCTCAATTAAAAAATATAACAAAAGAGTAATAGAACGACTTCACTCTTTTGATCTTATAAGAAAAAATAGTATTTTAACTCATTGTCTATATCTAAATAAAAGTGAGTATAAGATAATCAAGGAAAATCAAGCTGTCATCGCATTGAATGTAAATTCCAATATGAACAACGCAGTTGGATTACCTGATTATCAGGCAATGAAAAAACACGGTATAAAAGTAATCATCGGTAATGATGGGTTAAGTCAAAACATTACAAGTGAGTATCATAGTTTATATTACACTATGCATTCTAAGACAAAAGACCCACTTGGGTTTGGACTAGATGATTTGAAGAGAATTATAAACGATACATATGATTACGCAAACGACATTTTAGAAACCAAAATAGGAACAATCGAAAAAGGGTATGAATCAGATTTAATCATTCTAGATTTTAATAAACCAACCCCTGTAAAAGAAGAGAACATTTTAGGACATTTATTCTTTGGATTATTCCATGATTTCAAACCAAACCACGTATTTGTTGGTGGGAAACAATTACTAGAAAACAAACAAGTAGATAAAGAACTACAAAATACATACAACCAATCTTCCTCATACGCACAACTATTATGGGACAAGATTGAGAAAGAAGGAAACCTATGAAATTAAATGTAAGTTTTGACGGTATTAATATTGAAAATCCTTTAATGCCAGCTTCAGGACCAATAGTAGGAGATAGTACAAAATTATTATTTCTACAAAACGAAGGGGTAGGAGCTTTAGTCACAAAAACAATTTCTACCAAAGAACCACATATCCCAAGACCTTGTATTTATGGAGACAAAGATTACGTTATGAACAGTGAACTTTGGAGTGAACATTCATATGACACATGGATCAACGAATTTCTACCAGAACTAAAGGAGAAAAAAGACCGTCCCTTAATCATTAGTGTTGGTTATACAAAAGATGATATGGAATTCTTGATTCCTCGTTTAGACAAATTCGCAGATGCATTTGAAGTATCAACGCATTACGTTGGAACTGATTTATCAGTAATTGCAAATACAGTTGCGACAATTAGAAAACATACAGCTAAACCAATTTACATGAAGATAAGTCCACACATACCAAGTCCTGTAGAATTTGCAAAAGCTTGTAAAAACGCAGGAGCAAATGGACTAGTAGCAATCAATAGCCTTGGTCCTACAATGAAAATAGACCTAGAAACAAAGTCAATCAAATACGCTCCAGAGAGTGGATTTGTTTGGACATCAGGTCCAGTCATCAAAAACTTAGCACTTGCTACTGTATATAACATTAAAAAAGCGATGCCTGATTTCACAGTCATCGGAGTTGGTGGAGTTCAAAACGCAGATGACGTTATCGAATTCTTACTCGCAGGTGCAGACGCTGTTCAAATGTTGAGCGGTGCGTTACTAAAAGGAAAAGGTTTATACAAAAAAATAATCAATGACTTACCTAAAAAATTAGAAAAATATGGTTTCAAATCAGCACAAGAAGTAAAAGATTACACATTAAATAATCCAGTTACATACGAACCACGTGTTCCAGTGCTCCTAGAAGACAAGTGTACTAAATGTGAACTATGCGTTAAAGTATGCCCATATTTCGCAATTGAATTAAAAGACAAAATCACATTCGATGCTGATATGTGCTTTGGTTGTGGATTATGTATCTCAAAATGTCCGTTCAAGGCATTAGAGTAGGTGCAAAATGAAAGATATAAGTAAAACAATAAAGAAAGTAGACAGCGATGACAAATCATCGGGGAAGTCTAAATATATAAGCGATTATAAAATAGATGGAATGCTTCAAGCAATCACAGTTAGAAGTAAACATCAAAAAGCTAAAATCATAAATAGAAAATATCCTGTTCTTGAAGAAGGATATTACATAATTGATCATACGGATATTCCTGGTGTAAACTTTGTCAAAATGATATTTGATGATATGCCTGTGTTCGCAGTAGATCAAGTAAATTATTACCTAGAACCAATTGCTTTAGTAATTGGTCCAGACAAAGAAAAAGTACTTGATATCGTAAACATGATAGAAATAGAGTATGAAGTATTAACACCGCTATACGAGTATACAAATAGTGCAATAAACTATAACTTTACAAAAGGAAACATCGAACAAGCAAAAAAAGATTCTGAATTCGAGATAGAATACACATATAACACACCATACCAGGAGCAACTATATATCGAACCTCAAGGTATGATTGGTTATTTTGAAGATGACCAAGTTACTTTAGTTGGTAGTATTCAATGTCCTTACTATGTAAGAGACGCAGTAATTTCTATCCTAGATTCAAAAGAAGAATATGTAAGAGTAAAACAAGCCACAGTAGGTGGTGCTTTTGGTGGTAAAGAAGAATTCCCAAGTTTAATAGCGTGTCATCTTGCTATTGCAGTTCATAAGATTAAGAAGCCAATCAAACTTGTCTATGAAAGAGAAGAAGATATGGAAACAACAACCAAAAGACATCCAGCAACCATTACTTTAAAAGCATATATGAAAGATAACCAGATCCTAGGTATCGGGAGTAATGTTGGAATTGATGCTGGAGCATATATCGGATTAAGCGGTGTTGTATTATCAAGAGCATTAATCGCTTGTACAGGGGTTTATACAATAAACAACCTTGAGATAAACGGCGATGTATTCTTAACAAACACTGTACCAAATGGTGCGTTTAGAGGATTTGGTGCTCCACAAATGTTGTTTGCGATTGAAATGTTTATCCATCATATCGCAAAAGAATTAAATGTAGAACCACTGACTTTAAGAAAAGACTACTTAGCAAAACAAAATGATTCTACATCAACGTCAGGTACATTTAGAGATCCAATCATTATGCCAGAAATGCTAGAAAAAGTATTAAAAGAATCAGACTATATTAGAAAAGAAAAAGAATATAAAAAAGAAGATTCTTTAAAAGGAATCGGTATGAGTTGGTTTTTACATGGTTGTGGATTCACAGGTTCAGGTGAAGCAACTCACATCAACGCGGTCGTAAAACTAGAAAAAGATATCAATGATATCGTAACAATTCTAATCGCCGCAGTTGATATGGGACAAGGTGTAAAAACAACAATGATTAAAATTGTTTCAAACATATTAGATATTCCACTTGAGAATGTTAAATATAATCATCCAGATACAAACTTAGTTCCTGATTCAGGACCAACAGTAGCGTCACGTACAATAATGATCGTTGGTGGTTTGGTTGCTAGAGCTGCCAAACAATTAAAAGAAAACTGGAAAGATAAAGAGTATCAATTAATCACAGAAAAATACAAACAACCATCTTATATTAAATGGGATGAAGACAAATTCCATGGAGATGCATATCCTGCATATTCATGGGGAATAAACATTATCGAAGTAGAAGTAGATAAAAACACATACGAAGTAACTGTCAAAGAAGGATGGAGCGTTTACGATGTTGGAAAAGCAATCGATGAACAAATCATCTTAGGGCAAGCAGACGGTGGGCAACTTCAAGGAATCGGTTATGGTTATTTAGAAGTAATGAATGCTGTCGATGGAAAAATACAACAAAAGAATGTTACTGATTATATAATTCCTACATCAGTAGACGCACCTCCACTTCATACATACTTAATGGATAATCCATATCCACTAGGACCATATGGAGCAAAGGGCGCAGGTGAACTTACACTTGTTGGTGGAGCACCAGCTGTCGCACTAGCTGTTGAACACGCAATCGGTAAAAAGGTAACCAAAATACCAGTAACACCTGAATACATAATGGAGTTGATGAACAATGAGTAAAATAACATTTATACTAAACAACAAAGAAGTATCAACGACACAAAATCCAACTGTAAGACTTCTTGACGTACTGCGTGAAGAGTTTGACTACACAGGTTCAAAAGAAGGCTGTGGAGAAGGTGAATGTGGAGCTTGTAGTGTATTACTAAACGACAGACTTATAAACTCGTGTCTTGTTCCAATAGGAACAGTCCATGAGCAAAGCATACTGACAATTGAAGGATTAAGTGAAACAAAACAAGGGAAATTACTAATCGATTGTTACAGTAAAGAAGGCGCAGTACAATGCGGATTCTGTACCCCAGGTATGTTGATGGCAAGTCATTCACTATTAAGTGAAAATCCCAACCCAACAGACTTTGAAATAAGAATTGGACTATCAGGGAACTTATGCCGTTGCACTGGATACAACATGATCATCAAAGCTGTTCAAAGAGCTAGTAAAGAAGGTGCTGGATTATGGTAGATTATTTAATCCCTAAAACGCTGATTGATACACTTGAATTCATTAATAACAATGAATCAAAAATCATATCAGGTGCGACAGACTTACTAGTACAAAGAAAACAAGGTGCTGAAATCACACCTAATTTCACAAAGAAACCAGTATTCATTTTTAACATCAAAGAACTAAAATATATTCGAGAATCATATGAATTTATATACATTGGAGCATGTACGCCTGTCAGTGATTTACTCAATCATGTAGGGATACCTAAACTTCTGAAAAAAAGCATTGAAGTAATGGCATCACCAGCTTTAAGAAACTTAGCAACATTACCAGGAAACATTGTAAATGCATCTCCTGCAGGAGATACATTACCAATATTATATGCACTAAATGCATCTGTAAAAATTCAAACTCTCAATTCAAAAAGAATTGTAAAAGTTAGAGATGTAATCACAGGTCCAAGAAGAACCATTCTTAAATCCAATGAAATGATAACTGAGGTACTAATTCCAAAAGTCTCATTCACAAAAGAAGACTTTATCAAAGTCGGTGGAAGAAAAGCTGATGCGATTAGTAAGATATCATTTACATATGGAGTAAACATAAAGGAAAACATCATAACAGACCTAAGATTAGTATTTGGGGCAGTAGGTCCAGTTATGGTAAGAAGAAAAGAACTAGAAGAGAAATATACAAACATTGAAGTCTCAAAACTCAAAGAATTAAAACAAGAAATCTTAAACGATTATCAAGAATTTATTACACCGATAAATGATCAAAGATCAAGCAAAGAATATCGAAAAAAAGTAGCCTTAAATCTATTAAGTGATTTAGTAGATTCATTGTAAGAAGGATGTGAACTAATGAGAAATCATCAAATCGCAATCGGTAAAGAAAAAGCAGAATTAGTCCTAAAAAACTGTAGAATTATTGATGTCTTCAATCACAAGATAGAACAGAATGATATCGCTATAGAAAAAGGAATCATTGTTGGTATTGGGCATTACCAAGGTATCAAAGAAATCGACATGAAAAACAAATATGTTTCTCCTGGTTTTATTGATGGCCATGTTCACATTGAATCTTCAATGTTAACACCAACAGAATTCTCAAAGATAGTTGTACCAAGAGGTACAACAAGAGTTATCGCAGACCCCCACGAAATAGCTAACGTACTAGGTGTAAAGGGAATTGGGTTTATGTTCAGATCTGGACAACAAACGCCAATGAAACTACATTTAATGGTTCCTTCATGTGTGCCTGCAACTGCGTTTGAAACAAGTGGAAGTACTATTTCAAATGAAGATATATACAGTTTAAAAGATAGAGACGGGATACTAGGTCTTGGAGAAGTTATGGATTATCCAAGTGTAATACATGGAGAACATAACATGCTCAACAAACTATCAGTTATGAAAGATAAAATTATTGATGGACATGCACCTCTTGTTACTGGAAAAGAATTGAATTCATATCTTTTAGAAAACATAAAAACCGATCACGAATGCACGAATGTACAAGAATTAAACGAGAAAGTAAGTAGAGGAATGTATATTCATTTAAGAGAAGGATCTGCGACTAGAAATGTAGAAGCTCTTATTGGAGGAATAACACCTCACAATCATACAAGATTACTATTCTGTACTGATGATAAACATCCTATGGATATCATCAGAGAAGGCCATATTGATTACAATATCAATCTAGCAATCAAGAATAATGTCGATCCAATAACTGCCATTAAAATGGCTACTATAAATATTGCGAATTGTTACGAGTTAAGACAAGTCGGAGCTGTTGCTCCTGGTTATATCGCAGACTTAGTAACATTCAATGATATTCAAAACATAAAAGTTGAAGAAGTATTTATAGATGGTTTATTAGTCGCAAAGAACAAAGAAGCGTTATTTGAAGTAGAACACTTTGAAGATGTTCATGTTATTAATTCAGTAAAACTAAATCTTCCAGATGTTAAGTTTGACTTAAAACTAAAAGATGATTTAGTGAAAGTAATAAAATTAATACCTAACAATGTAACTACAAACAAAGTAATGAGAAGAGTTTCTATAAAGGACGGATTGTATGTTAATAACCCAGAAAACGATATTCTAAAAGTAGCTGTAGTTGAAAGACATCACTACACTAAAAATATCGGAATCGGATTGTTAGAAGGATACGGACTTAAAAATGGTGCAATCGCAATGAGTATTGCTCATGATTCTCATAACATAGTTGTTGTTGGAGATAATGACAAAGATATGTTTAAAGCAGTAGAAAAACTACATAGCATCCAAGGTGGTATTGCAGTAGTTAGTAATGATAAAGTACTGGGTTCTATTCAATTAGAAATCGCAGGACTAATGACAAATAAAGATTATAGTTTTGTAAATGAAAAACTGAAAGAACTAGAAGAAAAAGCATTTGGCTTAGGAATAAATGACGATGTTGATGACCCATTTTTATCACTTGCATTTATGAGTCTTCCAGTAATCCCAGAGTTAAAACTTACAGATAAATCATTATTTGATGTTATACAATTCAAACCAGTAGAAATTGAGGGTGATTAGATGAAGTACGTAAAGAACTATCAATGTACACTGTGTGAGAAAACATATACTGATTTCAGCTTGATGACATGTCCAGTATGTGGAGAAAAAGGAATTCTAGAAATTAATTACGATTACGAATTAATGAAAGAAGAAGTAAACCTTGATTATTTCAATAATAACAAGGATATGTCTATGCTTAGATACTTACCACTTATGAGTATAGAATCAAGTGATTATTCGACCTTAAAGGTTGGATGGACTCCTCTCTATAAATCAAGTAATATCAGCAAGAAATACAGTGTTGAAAACTTATATATAAAAGATGAAGGAGTGAATCCAACGGCTTCACTTAAGGATAGAGCGAGTTTGGTTGCATGTATCAAAGCAATCGAAAGTAACAATGATTTCATCTCTTGTAGTAGTACAGGAAATGCAGCGTCCAGCTTAGCAGGAAATGCTGCCAAGATGAACCTGAAAACAGTTATATTTATCCCAGAAAGAGCACCTGAAGGAAAGCTATCACAGCTTATCAATTACGGCGCAAATTTGGTTAAGGTAAAAGGTGATTATAAAGATACATTTGAATCAAGCAAGGTCGCAATTGATCAATATGGTTTCTATAATAGAAATGCAGCGATCAATCCCCACCTTGTAGAAGGTAAAAAAACAGTCGCTTTAGAAATCGCAGAACAACTACATTTTACAAACATTGACAATGTAATTGTTAGTGTTGGTGATGGTTGTACTGTATATGGTGTTTATAAAGCATTTTACGATTTATTCAGTATTGGAATGATCAAAAAAATACCGAAAATTATCGGAGTGCAAAGTAAGGGATGTTCACCATTCTATGATGCATGGAAAAACAAAGAAGCAATCAAAGAAGCTGACGAGAATACAATCGCAGATAGTATCGCTGTTGGTATTCCAAGAAATCCTGTAAAAGGATTAAAAGCAATTGAAAACAGTAATGGTTATTTTATAACAGTTACTGATGAAGAGATTTTAAACGCAATGAAAGAACTTGCTTCAAACGAAGGAGTATTTGCTGAACCAGCAGCTTCTGCAAGTTATGCAGGTTTTGTAAAATCAATTGAAGAGAATCTTATTGATACATCAGAAACAACGGTTGTTATTGTTACCGGTAATGGATTGAAAGATCAAGTAAATGCGTTGAAAAACAGTAAACACACATATCACATAACTAAAAATGATTTCAAAACAAAAATAAAAGAACAGCTTCCATTAGAAGCATTCTTAGATTTAATAAACTAACGAGGTGAAGGAAATGAGTAAAATACCATATGATAAAATACTAAAACAAGCTGAATTATACAAAGAAGACATTACTACATTTTTAAGAGACATGATCGCTATTCCAAGTGAGAGTTGTGATGAGGAATTAGTAGTACTTAGGATTAAGGAAGAAATGGAGAAAGTTGGTTTCGATAAAATCGATATCGATCCAATGGGTAACATCTTAGGATACATCGGTACAGGGTCACACTTAATCGCTATGGATGCACATATCGATACAGTAGGTGTTGGAGAGATTAAAAACTGGGATTACGATCCTTACGTTGGTGCATTGATTGATGACATCATTGTTGGACGCGGAGGAAGCGACCAAGAAGGTGGAATGGCTTCAATGGTTTATGCAGCTAAAATAATTAAAGATTTAGATTTAGAAAATGATTTCACATTATTAGTTACAGGTACTATTCAAGAAGAAGACTGTGACGGATTATGTTGGCAATACATAGTGAATGAATCAAACATAAAACCTGAATTTGTTGTGATCACAGAACCAACATCATTAAACATTTATAGAGGACATCGTGGACGTATGGAAATCAAAGTTTCTGTAGCAGGTGTTAGTTGTCACGGTAGTGCTCCTGAACGTGGAGATAACGCAATATTTAAAATGGCACCAATTCTATTAGAACTAGAGCAACTACATCCTAAACTTTTAGATAATGAATTCTTAGGAAAAGGTAGTTTAACTGTTTCAGAAATATTCTATAGTAGTCCATCACGTTGTGCTGTAGCTGATGGTTGTTCAATCAGTATTGATAGAAGATTAACAGATGGTGAAACATA
>NZ_CEXEES010000018.1:26731-31209 GCF_982632705.1 Candidatus Izemoplasma sp.
GGTCCAGGTCATGAAGAAGAAGCACATGCACCTAACGAAAAAACATGGGTTAGTGAGTTAGTGAAAGCAGCGGCAATGTACGCAACAATACCTCTGTCATATTTAGAAAGTATAAACAATGAGGAAAAATAAAAACAATAAACTACAAATTAGGAGGGTATTATGAATAAATTCATGGAAGAAGCAGTTAATCAAGCTTTTATAGGAATGAGAAAAGGTGAAGGTGGACCATTTGGTGCAGTTATTGTTCTAAACGGTGAAATTATCGCAAAAGCTCACAATGAAGTAATCGCAACTAATGATCCTACTATGCACGCAGAAGTAAACGCAATAAGAAAAGCAACCAAAAAACTAGGTCGCTTCGATTTATCAGATTGTGAAATCTACTCTTCATGTGAACCTTGTCCAATGTGTTTCGCAGCAATTCACTGGGCAAAAATGAAAAAACTATATTTTGGAGCATCAAGAGAAGATGCAGCAGCTATCGATTTTGATGATCAATACATCTATGATGTAATCAATAAAAAAGCATCTGACTTACAAGTGGAAATAGAAGTTATAGATGTAGAAGAATGTCAAGCACCCCTAACTGAATGGGGAAAAATGGTTGAGAAAGTACCATACTAAAAACAAAAGCAAGCTCTGAGCTTGCTTTTTTTATGTTATACTATTCTAAAGAGGAGTGATAAGATGAAATCATTTAAGTTTAAACAAGCTATCAATTATTCGGGTTATAGAGAAAACCAGTCACCATTTACAAAGACATATCCATCTAAAAAGCAAATCCTTGAAGATTTATTGCTATTAGAGGGAGAGTTTTATTATCTTAGGATTTATGATTGTAGTCCTCATGCATATAGAACACTTGAAGTAATAGAAGAAAATAATCTGGATTTTAAAGTGATGCTAGGGCTTTACTTGTCACCAGAAGAAAACCATATAAATCATCCCTTTTTCTATGTACATGAAGAAAAGGTATTATTAGCAAGTATTGAGAAAAATAATGATAAAGTAAAAGAATTGTTGGCTTTATACGAAAAATACGAGAATATCGTATCAGCTATATCAATAGGAAATGAAACAAGATCGATTTGGAATAATAGTAGAGTTAGCATAGATACATTAGTAAATGTTACAAAGACAATAAAAGAAAATACAGATTGCCTGGTTACATTTTGTGAAGAGTATCAAACTTGGATAGAAGAACTAGAACCACTAGCAAAAGAAGTAGATTTTATCAGTCTACATACCTATCCAGCTTGGCAAGGATGTAAGATAGAAGAAGGACTAGAAGTCGCAGTCAAAAACTTTAACCAAGTTCAAAATAAATATCCAGATAAATACTGTATTATCACAGAAACTGGGTGGCCAACAAACACTCATGGAGCACGCATTAAAAAAGAGGATGCAAATATTGAAAATCAGAAGATTTTCAACTCACAAATTACCAAATGGGGTCAAGAAAACAATACTCTTATATATTTGTTTGAAGCATTCGATGAGCCATGGAAGGGTGAAAACAATCCTGAAGAACCAGAAAAGAACTGGGGAATATATACTGTAGGTAGAAAACGAAAATAAAAACAAGTTCAAATGAACTTGTTTTTTTATAATATATCCTCATCCGAACCATCAAAGAAATAATAGAATAGTAAAACCAACATTAGTGCAAGAGTGATATAGAATATAATTTCATGTATCGTAACACTGAGACTCATATACCCTATTGATATAAATATTATTCTGCCAATAGACATCAAGAGATGCCAGTTCCTATTTTTAATACTCTTGAATATAATTGTAATCTCAGTCAACAAAGATACAATTACTATGATTATAAATGCATTTTGAAGTAATTCAATATACCTATAGTACCAAGGGTAGTAATGTAATGTAAAAGGTGGTATAAGAACCTTGTGTTTAAACTGAAGGGTACTCACGATAATAACAATCAAGGATACAAGTGAGATAGCAGCTATTATGATTGATTTTTTGTCATATTTACTTTTTTTTATATGAGAAATGACAGTAGAGCTTAAAATGAATGTATAAAGGAATATGACAAGGTATGGTATGAAAGATGATACAGAAATATAAGTGTGTGTTGGATATCTACCGCTCATATAGTATTTCGTAATCTTAAATACGTATTGATAAAATATCTCCTTTTCAGAAATGTCTGGGACATTACCAATAGTTTGTAGAAAATAAACAAAAAGTAGTAATAGCAAACCTAATAAAAACCATCTTTTTTTACTCATAGTATCTCCCTTTTAAACATATTTAAAACAAGTTCAAATGAACTTGTTTTTTTTATAGAATATCTGTATCTGCGGTATCTGTTAAATAGTAAACCATAAAGATTAAACTAATCATCATCAAGAAGAAGAAAAAGAAGTTGTAAAGCTTCATATATGTACTTAGTACTGCGATTAACATAAATAGTATTCTTGCAACTGTCATATGCATTAATTTATGTCCATGAATAATATTATTGTAGACAACAATACCTTCAACAAAGAGCATCACTAGTATAGTTAGAACAAACCAGTTTGGTATTACAGTTAAATGCGACCACGTTCTATGAAACTCAAAGAACGACATCGATATAATAATTAATAGTATTAGCCCCAAATGACCAGAAATTTTTGTCATTGAACGAGGATCAAACTTAGAGTAACGTAATCTTTGCACGATAGCAAAGAATAAAATACCTATATATAAGAATACAACTGGAAACACAGCAAATGATGATAAAACAAATGTTGTTGAACTATACTTCCAATCTGCTATATTATGTCGTAACGTAAATGTATAAAAGCTGGATTCACCTAAATCAAAATCTGGATTTCGCATTAACCCCATAACAACTAACATGTAAATGATAATGATTGATAATAAACCAATAAAAACAATTCTTCCTTTTTTCATAGTAATCCTCCGTAAGTTTTAATACCTAGTATTTAATGGGTAAGAACCCTTCAAAAACAGCGTTGTTATATTTCGCTAATACTTTTTGATAATCTTTCTTAGTTTTAGCAGTATACACTAGTATTATCATACCATTTTCTTGTAGACTTGTAACTTTTTTATTTGGTAAGTCAGATAATTTATGCATAATGTAATCTGGCTTCGTAATTTTTAGGATAGGAATAAGCCTAAACAATAGATTTATACATCTATATTTAGTTGGTTTTGATTTTCTAATAAACCCTCTAATTAAATGATTTGCCTTTTTCTTGAAGATGTTTACGATTCTTGGATCAAAAGACAATACAGCATATGTAAATGTATAATTATTCATAGTCTTTAGAAATGAATCAACAAGTAATTTATTATTAGTAGACTTCTTTAACTCTAGTAGTAGTTTAGTTGTTTCAGGAAACAAATCAAGGACATCGGTAAGTAGAGGAATAGAATACTCTGTATCTCTAATCTTTAGCACTTTGATTTCATCATATGTTAAGTTCTTAATTTTCTTTTTAATTCCACATAATCTAGTTAACGTGTGATCATGACAAACAATTAATTTATGATCTTTAGTTAATTGGATATCTAACTCAACATCATAAAAATGATTAACTGCATGTTCAAATGCAGCTATTGTATTTTCGGGTGTTTTTTTATTATGTAGTCCACGATGTGCAAAAGTTCCCTCTTTTAGCCATTCTAAATTTTTCATCGATTGTTCCTCCTACAAAACATACTTACATTATAACATATCAGAAACCTATGATAACTCCCTAATATGAAGAAATCATTAATATCGAATTTTATTTCTATTACAAATCATATATTATAAATATATGTTATAATTTGGTTGAGGTGTTGACATGGAGAAAAAAATAGTATTCTTTGATATAGATAGAACCTTGTATGACCCTGATATCAAAGGAATCCCAAAAAGTACAATAAATGCACTAAAACAATTACACGAGCGTGACGACATCGAAATCGCAATAGCGACAGGTCGTGCTTTTTATATGCTTCATATTATTGAAGAGATAAAAGAGTTTATTAATATCTACATTTTGATAAACGGACAAATTATTATGAAGGATGGAGAAACGATTTATCGTAATCCTATTTCCAAAGAAAAAGTAAAACAAGTAGTAGATTCTTTTAATCAGAATGAATTAAAATACGGTTTCCTAGGTGAGTTTGATGAAACACTGAATATCGTTGATGAAAAAGGAAAAGCAGCATTCGAACTTGTTGATATGAAATTACCCAGAATAGATCCTCATTTCTATCAAGATAATGATATCTTCCAGATGTGGGCGTTTTGTGACAAAACGTGTCATGATAAATACAAAGAAGAATTTAATGAACTAGAAGTTGTTTCATGGCTTGGTGGAGGATTTGACGTTTTAAGTGATGGAATGAGTAAAAAAGAAGGAATCAAAAAGATTTTAGAAATCGAAGGAATCCCTTTAAGCAACGCTTATGCAATTGGGGATGGGGATAACGATATAGCA
>NZ_CEXEES010000019.1:0-26162 GCF_982632705.1 Candidatus Izemoplasma sp.
AGAATTTGAATCTTTTAATGGTCCAGTATTATTTACAACAAACTGTATTGTTCCACCATCAAAGGATGCTACATATTCTGATAAGGTATTTACTACAGGAAATTCAGGATATCCAGGGTTCAATTACATCAAAGAAGAAAATGGAAAAAAAGACTTCTCGAAAATTATTGAGTTAGCTAAAACTTGTGAAGCTCCGATTGAAATAGAAACAGGAACAATCACAGGTGGATTTGCACATGATCAAGTTCTTGAACTTGCGGATACTATTATTGAAAATGTAACGAATGGTTCAATTAAGAAGTTCTTCGTTATGGCAGGATGTGATGGAAGAAATGCTAAACGCTCTTACTACACAGACTTTGCATCAAAACTACCAGAAGATACAGTAATTCTAACAGCAGGTTGTGCTAAGTTTAAATACAACAAATTAAACTTAGGAGATATCAATGGTATCCCTAGAGTATTAGATGCAGGACAGTGTAATGATTCATATAGCTTAGCAGTAATCGCTTTAAAACTCGCAGAAGTATTTAAATGTGGAGTGAATGATTTACCTATCAGATATAATATCGCTTGGTATGAACAAAAGGCAGTAATTGTACTACTTGCGTTATTGCACTTAGGTGTAAAAAACATTAAGTTAGGACCTACACTTCCAGCGTTTCTAAGTGAGAATGTAGCAAACTTCTTAATAGACACATTCAACTTATCAACTATCAGTAATGTAGAAGACGATATATTAGAAATGATGTAAATAAAAAAAGACACAATAATTTGTGTCTTTTTATTTAATGTTCTTCCCACCAGTTTTCTTCAGAATCATCATTTGTGTAATCATATACTGTGTTATCTTTAACACCTTTTCTATTATTAGGAATAAGTAGATATGATAATAACATACCAACTACTAAACCACCTAAATGTCCTACAACACTTATATTTGTAACAACGAAAGTAAATATGATATTGATGATAACAAGTTGTCTAATAGAAGCCACTTCATTTCTACTAAGCATATCAGGTCTAACAAGAGATATGAATAATAAAGCACCAACTGCTCCATATATTGCACCACTTGCTCCAGCGGTGAATGTTAAGTTAAATACACTGTTAATGACTTGAACATCATCGACAAAGAAATACACTGCTAGTGAACTACCTATTAAACTTATAAAGTAAATTAGAGAAAATCTAAAACTACCGATCAATCGTTCTAATCCAGCTGAAATAATATAAATCCCAAATCCTATATTGAACAAAGCATGAATGATATCAAAGTGCCCAAATCCGGCTGTTATAAATCTATAATATTCTCCAAAAGTATCAATTTGATAAGAGTTGATTGCGATAGAATAGATAAAATCATCTTCCATAGGGAAGTAAGTATCTATCAAAATTCCACCAACAAATATTAATACATTTACTACTACCAGCACAGTAGATACTGGAGATGTTCTCCATAGTTCTTTAAAAGACAATCGTCTAAAAATATGCTCCATAATCTTCACGTCCTTAATTATCTATTTGAATTGTATCATATATTAAATAAAAACAAAAGCAACCATAAATGATTGCTTATACAGTTTCAATTAACTCGCATTCTTCAGTTTCTGATTTGCCACTGAAATCTTCCTCGCGTATACTACAAGATCCACTACCACAAGTAGAACATTTACTCGCAGGAATAACACCTTCAGGGACTTCTGTATTTCTATTTAAAACATATGTTCCTACGTATAGAACAATAACTCCAATTACTAACAATATACCAACCATTCCACCAGTCATAATATCACCTCACTTATATTGTAAACCTATATCTTATTTCCTTCAAATTATATCCTTTTATTTATAATTAATAGGATTCACTTTTCTAATTAGCACTCATCTGTTGACAGTGCTAATTTAGTGTTGTATAATACTAAAGAATAAAGTATCACACATTATTAGGAGGGCATTATGGCAAAGACAAAACAATTTAAAACAGAATCAAAAAAACTATTAGATTTAATGATTAATTCAATCTACACTCATAAGGAAATATTCTTAAGAGAACTTATAAGTAACGCATCAGATGCAATTGATAAAAGACATTACAAAGCACTAACTAACTCAGAACTAATCACAGATTATGAGATCTTCGTTGAAGTCAACGAAGAAGAAAGAACATTAACAATCACAGATAACGGAGTTGGATTAACAGAAGAGGAACTTGTAAATAACTTAGGGACAATTGCACGTTCAGGATCTAAGGAATTTAAAGAAGGATTAGAAAGCAGTGACTTAGAAATCATTGGACAATTCGGAGTTGGATTCTATTCATCTTTCATGGTAAGTGATAAGGTAGTAGTAGAAACAAAGTCAGTTGATAGCGACAAAGCATTTAAGTGGACGTCTGAAGGAACTGAGACATATACAATCAGTGAAACTGAATTAGAAAACCCAGGTACTAAAATCACATTATTCATCAGAGAAAATGATGAAGAATCTGAAGAGAATTATGATGAGTACTTAAGAGAACATAAAATAAAAGATTTAGTAGTTAAATATAGCGATTATGTTAGATACCCAATTAAAATGGATGTAACTAAATACGATACTCCAACAAAAGAAGGAGAACAAGCTGTAAGCTATAAAGAGTTAAATACATTAAACAGTATGATTCCATTGTGGAAGAAATCTAAAAGAGATATAGAAGACACTGAATACAATGACTTCTACAAACATAAATTTGCAGATTATACAGATCCATTAAAAGTAATCCATACAAAAGTAGAAGGGTTATTAGAATATACTAGTTTATTGTTCATACCTAAAAAGGCTGCCTTTGATCTATATAGTGAAAAATTTGAAAAAGGACTTCAGTTATATAGTAAAGGTGTATTCATAATGGATAAGAACAAAGAACTTCTACCAGACTATTTCAGATTTGTTAGAGGATTGGTTGATTCATCAGACTTATCACTAAACATATCTAGAGAGATGTTACAACAAGATAAACAATTAAAGAAAATCTCTGTTGCTATTGAATCTAAAATACGCTCAGAACTAGAAAAAATGCAAAAGAACGATAGAGAAAAATATAATGAGTTCTATCAAACATATGGTATTAATCTAAAATATGGTATCTATGATGGATACGGAGCAAACAAAGAAAAACTACAAGATTTAATTATGTTTAAAACATCTAAAAATGATGACTATGTATCTCTAAAAGAATATTTAGAAAACATCAAAGAAGATCAAAAATATATCTTCTACGCATCTGGTAAAAACAAAGAATCAATTATGTTATCACCACAGATGGATTTAATCAAAAAACATGATTTTGAAGTATTATTGTTCACAGATGATATTGATGAGTTCATGGTAAACATACTTCAAAAATATGGAGAACTTGAATTCAAATCTGTAAATCAAGGTGACTTAGATTTACTAGATGAAACAGAAAAAGAAGAAGTAGAACAGTTAGAAAAAGATAACAAAAAACTATTGAAACAAATCAAAAAAGCATTGAAGGATAAAGTCAAAGATGTTAAATTATCGACAAGACTTACAGATTCACCAGTATGCATTGTAAGTGGTGAAGGTGTTTCTTTAGAAATGGAAAAAGTTCTTAAGAATATGCCTACAAACCAAGATGTAAAAGCAGATAAGATTTTAGAAATAAATCCTAATCATGAATTATTTAAAATGTTAGAAAAAGTACAAGAAACAAACGCTAAAAAAATCGATACATATTCAGCGTTATTATACAACCAAGCATTACTAATTGAAGGTATTCAATTAGAAGACCCAGTTGAGTTTTCAAACTTAATGATTGAACTAATGATCGAAAGTAATAAATAACCACATTAATTTGTGGTTTTTTATTTATTTTTGGTATAATAGTAAAGACTAGGGGGTGCATTTTAATGCCACAGATATTATTATTAGTAATCGCTTTAATCATTAAACTTGCAGTAGAAGGTACAAAAGAAGGAAAATATAGTGGAAAATATAGTGACTCAAGATCTGGTAAAAGAAGTCACGCAAGAGATATGGCAAGTGGAAAAGCAAACGACTCATATTTACATGTGTCTGATAGACCAACAATAAGCCAAACAATTAATAAACAAAGATACGGAGCTTCAGCGTCAACTTCAACAAGAAAACCTGCGGGTAGAGATACCTTCAGCACATCAATGGTTGTAAATAAGAAAACAGTAACTGAAGATCCATTTGAAACAAAAGAAGATGACTACTTAAAATACGACACAGACGATTATGAAACATTCACTAAAGATGAGTGCTTTGAAGAGAACGAGCATTATGTTGAACAAGAAGTCTCAAAATATACAACATACGAACAACGAGCGAATAAAGTTAAATTCATGATTTATGTTTTAGTTTATTGTATGTATGAAGATGATGGTGAGTTCTCAAGAAAAGAAAAACGTATGTTCAAAATGATTTCAAGAGTCGCAAGTATTAACTTAGATAGTAAAGATACAAATGAAATCAAAACATTTATGGACGTTAGACCAAACTTAGATGGTGTAGTTTCAAAACAAGTTATATATCAATTAGATATCAACGACGTTGTAGAAACTATTGGTTCATTGAGAAAACAATTAAAAAAAGAAAAACAATATTCACCTATCCTACAACGAGTAGAAAAAAGGTTTCAATACGAATTATAAAAAGGCTTAATAAAGCCTTTTTTTTTATTGTGTATTACTATGTAAGTTACATAAAAATACATATAATATACACATAGTTCATGATATAATATTTAGTGCGAGGTGATATAATGCTGAAGTTAGAAAACATATCAAAGTATTATCATAGTAACGATACGGTTGCTATGGGTTTAAGAAGAGTAAACCTAGAATTTAATATCGGAGAGTTTATTGCTGTTACTGGTGAAAGTGGTAGTGGTAAGAGTACTCTTTTAAATGTAATAAGTGGTCTTGATACTTATGAAGAAGGAGAACTATTCATAAATAATGAGGAAACCAGTTATTTTAGTATGACAGAGTGGGAAAGTTATAGAAGACAATATATTGGATTTGTATTTCAGAGCTATAACATAATCGATTCATACAGTGTACTTGAAAATGTAATGATCGCTTTAAAACTTCAAGGATACGACAAAGAAACAAGAAAAGATAGAGCGTTAGAACTAATTGAGAGTGTTGGACTTAGTAGTCATGTACACCATAAAGCTAGTAAACTTTCAGGTGGACAAAAACAAAGAGCAGTAATCGCAAGAGCATTGGCAAAAGATTGCCCAATCATTGTTTGTGATGAACCAACAGGAAACCTAGATACAGAATCAAGTAATAATATTATGAATTTATTAGCTGAAATTTCAAAAGATAAACTAGTAATAGTAGTTACTCATAACTATGATGAAGTAAAAGATTTTGCGACAAGAAGAATCCGTTTATTTGACGGAGAAGTAATTGAAGATAAGAAACTAAAAAAGACAGAAAAACGAGAAGAAAAAGTAGAACTAGCTCCATATAAAGTTTCATACTGGGGACTATTTACATTATCGTTAAGAAATCTTTTTAGAACACCAAGAAGAACAATATTCACAACTATAATATTTACATTTATAGTTGCTATTTTCACGTTTGTGTATGGAAACTATGTAAACATCCTTAATGAAGAATTAGGGAATAACTACAACAGTACATTTGAAAATGCAAACCAGAAACGAATAATAATCACTAAGTATGATTATACTGAGTTCACAGATGAGGAACTCGATTCAATAAATGGTATTAACGGTATAACGTATCTAAATCTTCATGACGTTGTAAATGATTTTAAAGTTATTACATATTCAAATAATGAAGAGGGATATTTAAATAATTCTGAATTCTTTATAAATCCTGCAGCTAGCATTAGTAGGAATGAATTAAAAGAAGGAAGATTACCTGAATCCAAATATGAGATTGTAGTAGAATCAAACTCAGAGTTTACAATAGGGGATTCAGTGAATTATGCAATTAAATGGCTAAATCTCTGGGATGCAACAACGCAAGAGATTATTGATGCAACTACACAACTTACAGTTGTAGGTGTGACAGAACCAAGATTAGCGTATTGGTCTGAACATTTCTATTTCCATGAAGACTTTATAGAAGATGAAGCATTGATTCAGTCGTCATACTATGACAACTGGCAAATTGAAGGAGTACGACTACTATTTTCAGTAAATCCTATAGTGGATAATGAATATGGTCCAGGACAGTTCAATATCTATGGAGATTTTGTTATTGATAACACATTAGGTGATTGGGAGTTCAGTGTTAACTATAATTATCTAGATGGTGAATTTAAATATTATTACGCAGAACAAAATGGAATCAGTTATGATAACTTAGATACCATTACAGAACAAATGCTATTAGATATTGATATAATGTTTGTTTCTTTAAATCCGTTTGGAAACAAAGTGAACGACGCTGATATTATTAGAACACATACAGATGATTTGTATGAAACAACATATAGATTGAATCAAGCAACATACGATGAAATCATGGATTCTAATCTGTATCAACTTAGCGCACATACCGTAGACAGATTTGATGCATTAAAAGTAATTGATGATTTAGAGGCTTTAGGATTTAATGCAATATATCCTACAAATGCAGTTTCACCAATGAGTAGAATTGGTGTTGTAATTCAAAGTTTAGTATTTGGTACATTCATGGTTATGCTAATGTTTGGTACATACTTTATTGTGTATTTAATTCTTAAAAACATTCAAGTATCAAAGAAAAAGGATTATTTAATACTAAGATCCATTGGAGCATCTAAAGGAAACTTAAACAAAGTAACAGTGATGGAATTATTCATTTCAATGATGACAAGTTATGCACTTGTGTATCTTGTATTACAATTACAGGCAAGATTCAATTTCATTCCTTATATAGGAAACACACTGAAATACTTTACTATAGGAAACTATGTATTCTTATCAGTCTTATTAGTTTACTTAACATACATATTAGGAACAAGGTTTAATAAACGCATATTCAATAGAAGCGTTATAACTGCCTTGGGACAGGAGTAAGACTATGATAAAACTATCGAACTTAGAGAAGTATTTTAATAAAAATAGAACAAACGAAATTCACGTTATAAACGATATTAACCTTGAGTTACCACAAAAGGGACTTGTAATATTACTAGGGCCTTCAGGAAGCGGAAAAACAACATTATTAAACGTTCTTGGTGGTTTAGATAAGATTCATTCAGGTATGATTCAGATAGATGATATGGAAATGAAGAAATACAGTCCTAACAAATGGGACAGTATTAGAAATGAACATATCGGATACATCTTCCAAAACTATAACCTGATTCATGATTTAAGTGTTAGAGATAATATATCATTAACATTAAACATGGTTGGGATTTACGATAAAGATGAAATTGATAAACGTGTAGACTACATACTATTACAAATGGGTATGGATAAATTCAAAAGAAGAAAAGCATCTCAACTTAGTGGTGGGCAACAACAACGTGTTGCAATTGCAAGATCACTTGCCAAAAACCCTAAAATTATTATCGCAGATGAACCAACAGGAAACTTAGATAGCAAAAATACATATGATATTATGAATATCATAAAGAGTATTTCAAAAGAAAAACTAGTAGTATTAGTAACTCATGAAAGACATTTAGCTACACAGTACGCTGATCGTATCATCGAGTTAAAAGATGGACAGATATTCTCTGATGAATTAAATGAATCTACAGGTTCTAGCACAGTCACGTTAGAAACTGATATCTATCTAAATGATTTTAATAAAGTAACAGACTACAAAGAAGCATCTAAAAATTATACTGTCTTCACAGACGAAGAATCAGACGAAAAATTAGATGTAAGATTAATCATTAGAAACAAAACTTTATACGTAGATATTGATTCTGATAAGTATAAACGAATCAATTTGATTGATAAAAACTCAGAAATAAAGATTTATGATGAATCAATCAAAAGAGATGAAGAAATTGAAATAGAAGAGAAATCATTTGATCTAGAAGATATTATGGATGATACTCTCAAAACAACAAGATTCAACGCAATCAGTGTTAAAGATTCAATCAGACTTGGGTTCAGACGTTTTAGAAACGAAAGACGTGGAGTTAAATTTATGAACCTAATGTTCATAGTAATCTCTGGATTTATCGCACTAGCAATCAGTATGATATTCAACGTCTTCAATCTAGATGTTCATGAATACTTTTCTCAACCAGTCCAGACTTTAAGTTTTGATATACCAAACGACTTCACATATCAAGACCTATTAGAACTAGAAGATTTAGATCATATTGGTTATGTAAATTTAGCATCAAGCAACTCATTCAATATTAATTTACCAAAAGTATATCAATCAAATAGACAAGATGGTTACGCTAGTTACAGTGGCGTTCCATATGAGTTTTTAGATGATGATATTATTGTGTATGGTGCAGGAATCACAGGTCACAATCAAATTGTTATTAATGAAGAATACTTAATGAAACTAATGAGAAACAATAGCAGCTATTCTACATTCGGAATTACAAATGTAGAAGACTTCTTGTCGCTAACTATTTCTTATAAAGTAAAAGGACAGTTTGATGTTGAATTTGAAATCGAAGCTGAAATAGTTGGTATTTCAAGAGAAGATAATCCAGTATACTACGCTACAGAAGAAACAATTCTAAGCATGAAATACAATAGACCAATCTATGAAATGTTTGAAGATGAATTAAACATTGATACATCTTCAGTATCACATGGTGAATACATCATTTCTGATGAGATAGCAGATTCTTTAAATCAGACAATAACTTTCTTAGATGAAGATTATACTGCGGATATGACATATACAGGGTCTGAAGATTTACCAACATCAATGTTCCTCAAAGAACATTTTAAAGAATCCATATTTGAAGCCTATCAAACCGCATATGTATATAACGGTTTAGAAGTATACTCCACAAACAAAGACGCAACCAAATTATACTTAGAGGGTCTTGAATATGAATACGAAGATACATTCTTAAAACAAACAACACAACAAAGAAACTATAACATTCAAGAGGCAATTGGTTCATTAACATTTGCCGGTGTATTCTTAGTAGCATCATCACTATCGACATTCTTCATCTTACGTTCTAGTTTATTATCTAGAATATATGAGGTAAGTGTTTATAGAGCACTTGGTGCCAAAAAAAGAGACATAAAGAAACTCTTCTTAATAGAAATACTAATGATAACTACATTCACATCAATGGTTGGTTATATGTTAGTAAGTTTCGTTATTCTAAAAATAATGAATGCTTCAGCAGGGATTATTGAAGTAGTAGAAATATCTCCACTTAGTTTTGCGGCAGGTATTGTGATTATCTATGTAGTCAACGTAATTAGTGGAATGATACCTATCACTTCACTACTAAGATCGACTCCATCTCAAATAATGAGCAGGTACGACTTCTAATAAAAGCACTTACATTTTAAGTGCTTTTTTTTCTTGATTGTAGTATAATATAGATAGGTGGTGATAATATGATTGATCACATCTTCATTAGAAATTACAAAGCATTTCAAAGAGAAAACATTCCACTTGATAAATTCTCGCTTTTAATCGGTAGTAACAACTCAGGTAAGACTACGGTACTAGAGGCTTTGAATTTATTTTTTAATACCCAAATTCAAGTGGATTGTATAAGAGATAATACAAAAGACGTAGTAGTAGAAATACATATTAATGAAGACAGATACCGAAAAACATATAGTCCCCCAACATATGAAATCAACTATAAAAAGTGTATTGGTGATATGTTTGATATCAATCATATTAAATATCTATACATCCCAAAATCCATAAATAATCAAACATTGTTAAATAACATACTAACAATTAATTATTCGCAAAAAACAGATTCAGCAGAACAAGCAAAAATATTTAAAATCTTTGATTATATTGATGGAACACTTGGGAATAACCATTACAAATTATTCTCTGTGAACAACGAAGTCAAAATGAATATAAATGAAGAACTTACATTCACAAAAGACGAATATACAAAAATGTTATCAAATATAACATATCAACATTTGATAATTGGTATTGATAATGTTGAATCTAACTTTGATGTTGATTCTATTAAGAGAATGACGAAGTATACATATCAAACATTGTTTACTACAAACGACACTGATATAGCGAAACATTTTGATTACAATGTAATCACACTATATAAAGACGATGTTAAAACAGAATTTGAAACCGTTAGAAAAAGAATCACAAACAATAAAAAGTACATTCTTGTAGAAGGAAAGTACGACGTTGCCTGGTTTGAAAAAGCATTACAATTACTTGGGAAATCTGAAGAGTATAGAGTTATTCCTTGTGGTGGTTATGGGAACATAGTTTATGTAAAAGAACAATTAGAAAAGGAACAGTTTGAAACAATCGTAGTCACAGACGGTGATGTTGAATTAGACTCGTCATTAAAAAGAGATGTAATCGAACTGTATGGAGATGTAGACTACATCAACAATAGATTTAGAACAAACTTCAAAGAATTACCGGCTCGGAAACATGATTTCTTTAAGAGAATTAAGGTAAAAGACGATATAGTTAAAAAAGTACTTAGTAGTTGGGCAAGAAAAAATCTTGAAAAAGATGATGAATTTGTAAAAGAACTGAATACGATATTAATGAATTAGGAGGACAATCATGAGATATTTCATTAAACAAAAAGTATTTTCATTAAGAGATAAATTCAACATTACCAATGAACAACAAGATACACTATACCAAGTAGAAGGTAAACTAATCTCGATAACAAACAAATTATTTTTAACCAACCCTACTGGAGATCTTGTATTAAAAGCGAAAAAGAAATTATTCAGAATATTCGCCGAATATAACATCGAGTCACCAGAAGGTAATCATTTAGCAAAAGTGAAAAGAAGATTTAGTATACGTCCAAATTTCACTGTAACAGCAAATAATAGAACCTTAGACGTTCACGGGAACTTCATAGCTCATTCATTTAATGTAAGTGAAGGTGGACAAGAAGTTGTTTCAATTAAGAAGAAACTATTTAGTTTTGGAGACAGCTACGTAATAGATGTACATGATACTGCACAAGAAGAATTATATTTATTTATAGTGATCATTATTGATCAAATAATCGAAGAGGCGGAGGCGAAGCGAAATGCACGACACTAATTGCATAATCTGCGGGTCAAAAACAAAAACTGTATATGACCCACAAATAATTGTAGATTACGATGTATGTGAAGGATGTGGATTCATATACAAGCAAAAGAAACATCACTTGCCACATGTAGAAGAAGAAAAAAGGTATTTGAGACATGACAATTCATTTGAAAACAAAGCATATGTAAATATGTTTAGAGACATGATTGAAGAGTTTATTGAGTATTTATACATTAAACGCAAAGTCCTAGATTTTGGTAGTGGACCAACACCTGTTCTTAAGAAATTATTAACAGACATGAACTATGATGTTCATGATTATGATATCTTCTATAATCCTAATGAAGATTATAAGAATAATAAATATCAATTAATCGTATCAACTGAAGTAGTAGAACACTTCAGTGATCCAATGAAAGAGTTTAGTCATCTTGTAGATTTACTTGAAGATGGAGGATACTTACTTGTATCAACTTACTTCAGAAAAATGAACGATGAGCAATTCTTAGTATGGTGGTATCGAAGAGATATCACACACGTATCATTTTATAATATGAAAACATTCGAATACTTAGCTAAGGCACACAACTTAGAAATCGTTAAGCATAACAATAAAAATACAATTTTATTCAGAAAGAAATAAAGAGAGACTAACGTTTCTCTTTTTCTTTTGGTATAATGAAGTAGGTGATTCAAATGAGGAATATCAAAATAACCGCACGAGATATAGTTGAGTACATCTACAGCGGTGGAGACCTTACAAGTGAATTCTCATCAAACAAACGTGCACTAGAAGGAATTGAAGTTCATAAGCACGTCCAAAGCAATTATGGTGAGGAAGATAAAAAAGAAGTTTCAGTTGAAACTCTTTTTGAGTACGAAGATTATTCCTTTCATATCACAGGTAGAATGGATGGGTTATTATACCGAGATAACAAACTGGTTATCGAAGAAATAAAATCAACAAAACTCGATTTAAATATCCTAGAAATCAACACAAGACCTGAACATTTAATGCAAGCTAAAATGTATGCATATATGTATACAAAGAAAGAAAACTTAAAAAGTATAACTGTACATCTAACATATGTCACAGTAGATGAATACAAAGTAAAAACGTTTAAGAAAAGATATAACAGCACACAACTTGAAAAGTTTTTTATCGAAACGATAGAAAAATATACCAAATGGCTCAAAGTCTTTGATCAACATCAAAAAGAAAAATTAAAAAGTATTGAAGGAATAAACTTTCCTTTTGATGAATATCGAGAAGGCCAATATAAATTCATGGGCGCAGTATACCAAACACTTATACAAGGAGACATACTATATAGTATAGCTCCAACTGGAATAGGAAAAACAATCGGTAGTCTCTATTCAAGTTTAAAAACAATAAAGAATGAAAAAGAAAAGATATTCTATTTAACTGCGAAAAACGCAGGTAAAAAAATCGTAGTTGATACTGTCAATCTACTAAAAGAAAATGGTCTTGTATGTAAGACAGTTGTTATCAATAGTAAAGAGAGTATGTGTTTAATGGACAAAGTCGATTGTGATCCAGAAATATGTCCATATGCTAAAGGGT
This sequence comes from Candidatus Izemoplasma sp., assembly GCF_982632705.1. Classification (NCBI taxonomy): domain Bacteria; kingdom Bacillati; phylum Mycoplasmatota; class Mollicutes; order Candidatus Izemoplasmatales; family Candidatus Izemoplasmataceae; genus Candidatus Izemoplasma; species Candidatus Izemoplasma sp. The sequence continues at coordinate 12,814 of NZ_CEXEES010000019.1, forward strand.
TCTTTGATAGATTAAACGAAGCACTTAATGATATCTTTGTTCATCAAGATGTATACGATATGAAACTAATTAAAGATTATGGTGAGTTTCATAAAATATGTCCGCATGAGTTCAGCTTATCAATAAGTAACTTTAGCGATGTTGTAATATGCGATTACAACTATGCATTTGATCCAAGAACACATTTAATAAGATATTTTGATGAAGAATACTACAGTCCAAAACTATTAATAGACGAGGCACATAACATGGTTGACCGCTCTCGTAGTATGTATAGTTCTGAACTAAATAAAAACGCATTAATTGAGCTTAGAAAAGCATGTAATAAAATCAAACCAAATCCAAGACATCAGATCAATAAACTTATTACCTATATTGATAATTTTGTTGAGGAAAAAGAAGTTGAAAAAGCACAATTCTATTTCCAAGATGATATGGATTATGAACTAATAACATTAGTGGAAAGAATCATAAACAAACTAGATCAAATCTTGAATGAAAATAAGAAATTCAAAAATCGAGATAAAATTCTTGATGGGTACTTTATGCTTATCCAGTTTTCAAGAATAAGTGATTTCTATAACATTAATTATAAGTATATTGTAGAAAGTAAATTTGATGATATCTTCATTTCATTATCTTGTCTTGATGCATCACAATACATTCTTGATACAATCGAAAGACGCTCAAGTGGAACAATATTTTTTAGTGCCACACTTGATCCAATTGATTATTATGTACAGTTAATATCAAAAGGTGTTGGTAAGAGTATTAGAATTACCTCACCGTTCAAGCAAGGAAACCTAGGGTTGTTCATTGATGAATCAACATCCACAAGATATAAAGATAGAGCAAGATCTGTCGATAATATAATTGATACTATTTATGCAATGGCAGAAACCAAAACAGGAAACTATATCGCATTCTTTCCTAGCTATCACTACATGAATATGATTCTTGAAGAGTTTGATACTGAAACATATGATATTTATATCCAAAAGAGAAATATGTCTCAAAGAGAACGATCTAAACTACTACAAGAATTTAGTGAGTCATCTAATACATCCAAAATTGGATTCTTCGTACTAGGGGGAAGCTTTAGTGAAGGTGTAGACTATATAGGTGATATGTTAACGGGTGTACTTGTAGTTGGAGTTGCCCTACCAATGTTTAATAAATATAATGAACTATTAAGAAGCCATTTTGATGAGCACTTTGAAGATGGTTTTGAGTATGCATATACATATCCAGGTATGAATAAAGTAGTACAAGCTGTCGGGAGAGTCATAAGAACAAATCATGATATTGGGACAGCAATATTATTTGATGATAGATACTCACATAGAAAATACAAGGAATTATATCCAAAACACTGGAGTCACTTCAAAAGTATAAAATCAAACGATTTTGTGCAAAGTGCATTAAAACAGTTTTGGAAGACCAAAAACAATAAGACTGAAGAGTAAAACATGTTATAATTTTAAAAGGTGATATTATGAAAACAACAGTTAGGCATGAATACAAATACATGATTTCATATGTTGATTATTTTAGAATCGTTGAACAACTAAAAACACTTATGATTCACGACAAACATGGTGATGAGAATTCATATCCTGTTAGGAGTGTATACCTTGATGATTTAGTATTCTCAGGAGCGAGTGATAAAGCATTTGGGAATGAAAGACATAAGAAATATAGAGTTCGTTTCTATCACGATGAACAAAAGAAGAAACTTGAATGTAAATTCAAGATTGGTGAAATCAGTGAAAAAACATCTACCCTAATTAATGATGAAATGTATAAAGGTATTATCGAATCAGATTTTAATATTTTATCAAAGTTTATGGAAGACGAATTGATTCGGAAGTATTCTCTAGATTTATTAAAGAGTCATCTGAAACCAACTATGTTTCTTGAGTATCAAAGAGAAGCATTTAGAGACAGTTTAGACAATGTCAGAATCACTTTTGACCACTCTCTTTGTGGAGAAAGATTTAATGAAGATTTAAAGACTGTTGATTATCAGTTGATGGGTAATGATAAGTTAATACTTGAAGTTAAGTACGAACACTTCTTACCAAAAGAATTAAAGGCAATATTACAACAAATACACATGGATCACGTGGCATACTCAAAGTATTTCATGGGATTCACAACAATAGAATTCTAGGAGGAAGAAATTATGGTTTTAGCAGGATTAACAGGATTATTAGAGAGTTTACTAGGTAACGACTTCATGGATACATATAGTTCAAGTGGAATATCGATAGAGGCGATTATATTTGTTATATTTGCAGTATTCGGAATGAGCTTAATAATTTTATTCACATATAAAAATACATATCAAACAACCGTGTACAATAAAAGTTTTGCTGTCAGTTTACCGCTGCTTGCAATGATAACAAGTACAATCATTATTACTGTATCGTCAAACATTATTTTGTCACTAGGTATGGTAGGGGCTCTAAGTATTGTTAGATTCCGTACAGCTATTAAGAACCCACTAGACACTGTATTTATGTTTTGGGCAGTTGGACTTGGTATAACAGCCGGAGCTGGATTTGTATTTATTGCATTAATAAGTACAGTAATCATTTCAATAAGTTTATTTTTATTGATTGCATTAGAAGTATTTGTACAAAGTTATTTCTTAATCGTTCGCGCAGATTCATATGCAAAAGAAAAAGAAATACTAGCACAAGTTAAAGAAATTTACGGTAAATTCACATTAAGAAATAAAACAGTTAAAACGAACCAATTAGATTTAACATTCGAGGTTCGTAGTAAAGAAGATAAATATACTTTGATCAATGAAATTCAGGATATAGAAGGTGTGAAAAGTGTAATTTTATTATCTCATCAAGGAGATTACATAGCCGAATAATGAAATGGGTGAAACGTTTACTCTTGCTGACAGCCCTTGTATCTACATTGGTTGTATTAGAAGCAAGCGCAGAGGACACACTATTACTAAATATTCCAAGCACAGAAGATGTGATCAAAAGTATAGAAGATAAGAATAGACAAGAAGAAGAAATTCAACAAGCGATTGATGCTGCAGTTGAACTAAATCAAGAGCAAAATCAATCTGAAGAATATGACAAACTATTTGATATGAGCTTAAAACATACATTCATCATCGAGTTTACTCAAGATGAATGGGATGGTTTGATTAATGACATGGAATCATACTATGAACAATATGGAACCTACAGATCAAACAACTATAGATCCGTTACAGTAACATATACTGTGGGAGAAGATACATACGTTATTGAAGACGTAGGTATTCGTTCTAAAGGTAATATTTATTCAAGAACATTACCGGAAGATCAATATGGGAATGTAACTGAGATACATTACATGATGAAATTCAATGAAACCTTTGATTTAGAAGAAGGCACAGATGAGTACACAGCTCTCAAAAAAAGAGAAGTGTTTGAACAAGAACAATTATTATTTAAAAGAAACAACACAAATGATCCAAGTTATATAAATGAAATATTCAGTTATCAATTGTTTGAAGAAGCCGAAGTTCCAGTTCCAAAAGGAACACTAGCTGAAGTTCATATAGTAATTGATGGTAGAGTTGAGAATACACATCTATACAATGTTTTTGAACATTTTGATGAAGAATTTATTAGAAGATATCTACAAGAGATTCCTACAAAAGAAGTAGGGGACTTATATAAAGTATCCTATTCTGGTACATTAGAGCCAATATATGATGATTATTTATATGGTTTTAGAGATTGGGAAAACAATGTTAGACCAATCTATGCACTAGAAACAAACAAGGACAACCCAAACTTTGAGTACCTTGTACAATACTCACATTCATTTAATCAACCTAACATAAATGATAGAAAAGCGTTTATAGACGAATATTTCAATGTAGATACGTTCCTGAGAGCGATGGCTATCAACGTACTAACAGGTAATCCAGATGATTACCGTGGTAATGGAAACAACTTCTTATTTTATTTCGATGAAGAAGGCGTTCTGACATATTTACCGTTTGATTACGATAATAGTTTTGGTAGTGGATGGGCAGGCGCAGAAGGCCATTGTAACTACACATTATGTAACGATATATATGATTGGGGATTCCTCCCTTGGAATGACTTTACAATCCCGCTTTGGGATAATGTAATTATGTTTGAAGAAAACAAAATCATTTACGAGGATTATTTAATGGAGTTTATCGAATCTGGTATCTTTAGTGAAGATGCTTACCTAGATATGTTTGAAATGGCAGAGGGACATTACGGTGATGATCACGTAATGTATTATGATAAACAAACATTTATTAGAGAAAAAATTAGAGTTGTAACTGAAGATGTTGAGTACTATAGAAACGAACGATAAAAAGAGTTACTTTGTAGCTCTTTTTTTTATTTCACACGAAAAAAAATATGGTACAATAAAAGAAGGGAGTTGATACAATGGAAAAGCACATTCAACAAGCAATGAACGATGACGTAATAAAAGAGGCAAGTTTGAAATTCGATATACCTTTTGAATCTATAAAACGTATTGGAGGATTTGAAAACTTCATCTATGAATTCAATAAAGATGGGAAAGATATTATCCTTAGATTTGCACATAGTGTACATAGGACATTTGAGTATGTTTTATCAGAACTAGAGTTCATTGACTACTTAAGTAAAAGTGGTGCCAACGTATCGACAGTTATCCATAATAAGGATGATGAGATATCATTTAAAGTAAACACAGAAAATGAAGAGTACTTTACAGTTAGTGCATTTTCAAAAGCACCAGGAACATTTATTAAAAGAGAGATGTTAGATGATGATTTCTTTGAAATGTTTGGAAAGGCTGTTGGTAAGCTTCATAGACTAACAAAAGACTTTAAACCAGAGCATGTAAGATATCAATGGTACGAAGAAGATTACTTGGAGATAGCAAAAAGAAATCTTCCAAGTGAAGTATCGTTTGTGTTAGAGGAAGCATCAAAAATAACAGAAAAAATCAAATCATATGAAACAGATATGGACAGTTATGGATTGATTCATACTGATCTTCATTTTGGAAATATGTATTATGATAATGAAATATTGACCTTCTTTGATTTTGATGACTTAGCATACAAACATTTTATCTCGGATATCGCTATTATAATATTCTATCAATTCGCAATATCGAAAGATTCAAAAGAAGTCATAGAAGAAAAGGCAAATGCATTCCTAAAACCATTCTTAAAAGGATACGAAACAGAAAACCATCTTGATAAAAAATGGTTTATGTTATTAAATGATTTCTTCAGATTAAGAGAAGCAATCTTAATCATTGTCATATATGCTGAAGGAGAAGAATTAATGGAAAGTCCTTTTGGAAAATTATTCACTGGTAAGTATTTAGAACACATAAAAAATTCTACTGATTTAGTGGATATAGAGAAATTGTTAGATGGAATTTATTAATGCAGTAAACATCATCCAATCTGGTGGTGATCATAGTTGGTTTGGTACAACACACAACATGAATATATATAGAGGTTGCAATCAAGGTTGTATATATTGTGATAGTCGTAGTAGTTGTTACCAAGTTAAAAATTTCGATACTGTAAAAGCTAAAAAAGATGCTGATATAAAAGTAGAATCAGAATTAAAATCAAAACGCAAATCAGGTGTTATGTCAATGGGTGGAATGAGTGACCCATACAACTACTTAGAAGAGGAATTAAGATATACAAGATCCTCACTTGAATCGATGAATAGATACAAATTTGGAGTATCTTGTATAACTAAGAATACTTTGTTAGAAAGAGACATAGATTTATACAAATTAATCAATACTCATAGCCCTGTCATTATTGGTGTAACAATTACAACATCTGATGACAGGCTACAATCTAGAATTGAACGAAATATTAGTTCTACGACAGAACGATTTCAACTTATAAAACAATGTGTAGATGAGGGGCTATTCACAGGTATACTGATGATGCCAATACTCCCTTTTATAAATGATACTTTACAGAACATTGAGGGGATAATAGAACAAGCAAGAAAAGCTGGAGCTAAGTTTATCTATCCTAGTTTCGGAGTGACTCTGAGAGACAATCAAAGATTATACTTTTTTGAGAAAATCGGAGAGAAACTAACGAGGCAATATATTGAGGAATTTGGTGACAGTTACATGTGTGTATCTCCAAACCAAAAAGAACTTAAAAAAAGGTTTAAAGAGTTATGTAATAAGTATGGTATTCTATTTAAGATGAAAGACATTGTAGACACATCTAAAACATATATTAAAACGTCCCAAATCACTTTAGATTTATAGGAGGTAATTATGAAGGTTTACGCTAGACATGAAAAGATACAGGCATTTCTACAATCTCAGGATTTAGAAGGTATCGAAATCGTTGAACATCCAAAAGATTGTGAGTATTATATATCTGGCAGATATTCAGATGCGACTCATACTGAAAATCTCAAAGGTGTTATCATACCTTATACTGGGCACAATGGAATTGATATTGAAAGTATGAAAAAACATAATTTAGAACTTTACGTAACTCCTACAAGAAGTAAGTATGTAGCTGAAAAAGCAGTTGCTCTTACACTTTCTCTTATGGGGAAACTTATGAAATATCATAGTTTACTTAAAGAGGGAAATTGGGCAGATAGAAATAGTCCCAATAGAACACCATGGGTTACTTTACAAGGACGTACGGTTGGATTGTTTGGATATGGTAGAATTGGAAAAGGTATCCACAAATTACTATCGAATTTCGGATGCGACTTTGTTACTATTGATAGAAACAAAGAATATCCAAAGGACGTAAAACTGGTTAAAAATCTAATCAACCTTGTTCAAGTGAGTGATGTAATTATTATTAGTACACCATTAAATGAAACAACTGAAAATATTTTTGACGACAGCGTTATTAGACAGATGAAACTTAAATTCTTAATCAATGTTGGTCGTGGTAAAATAGTAAATCAAAAAGCAATATTTGAAGCATGTAAAAATAAAAAAATGTCTGGGTACGCATCAGATGTTTGGTATAACTATCCAAAAGAGCATGAGCAGAAATTCCCTTCAGATTATCCAATACATGAATTAGATAATGTAATCCTTTCTAATCATAGTGGAGGATTTACTACCGATACAAATAATGAAGTGAATCAAGATTTAATTAAAACATTACTAAAACTAAGAGATGGAAATTTTGAAGATCAACTAGACTTGCAAAATTTATTATGAGGTGAATCATGAAAAAATTACTAACAGTACTACTTGCTGTAACATTACTATTTACACTATCAGGGTGTAATAGAAACAGTAAGACTGATGAAGTAGAAGATCCAGGTAGCGGTTTAGATGAACCTGGTAGAAACCCTGAAGTTACAATAATAATTGAAGATTACGGAACAATTGTTGTTGAATTATATCCTGATGTTGCTCCTAACACAGTGAATAGTTTTATCAAAAACATCCAAGATGGAGTATACACAGATAATGAAATTCATAGAGTTATTGAAGACTTTGTAATTCAAGGTGGTGCAACAAGTGTAACTTGTAATATTGAAGCAGAGGTTAATAACAATCCATCATTTAAAGGAACAAATGACATGGAGCACGATAGAGGCGCAATATCAATGGCTAGAACAAACGTTTATAATAGCGCTACAACACAGTTTTTCCTTGTACATGAAGACGCAGGGTTCTTAGATAATGAGTACGCAGCATTCGGTATGATAATTGAAGGATTTGACGTATTAGATGACGTCGCAGGAGTTAATACAAACTACTATGACGGACCGCTAGTTAAGATTGTAATTGAATCAATCACAGTGGAATTATTCGGAAACGAATATCCTGATCCAGTATGCGAATAAAGGTTATATTTAAAGTATTTAAATATACCTTTTTTTTTGGTATAATTTATACTAGGTGATATCATGAAGAAATACGACGAAAGAGAAACTCTTTTTGCAAGAGTTCATCTGAAAAAAAATACAGAGGATTATAAAACTTTTTATGAGAAGAATCCTACATATAAAATAAAAGACGACAAAGTTAGAGGTGTCTCTTTTAGAGATAAAATTAAAAAGTCAGACAGATACAAAGAATTATTCTTACCATTAAACAAACCAAATAAACCACTTATTAAAAGTGTGTTTTTAGCAGCAAAGGATTATGAAGTAAACAAAGATAGAGTTTCAGTACCAAAAGAGTTCAGTAAAAACATCAAAGAAATAACAAAATATTTTGGAGCAACTGATGTTGGTATTGTGAAACTGAATGATTATCATTACTATTCACATTTTGGTGGAGTAAATGAAACAGTGGGAATTAAGAACTACAATGAGGAAGTTAAAAAGGTATATAAAACTGCCATTGTATTTACTGTAAAAATGGATTTAGACATGATGAACAGAGCTCCTAACTTTGAAGAACTACTTACGACTGAAGATGGATATCTTAAAGTTGCATATATAGGTGCTAAACTTGAAATGTATCTAAAAGAGTTAGGATACAAGTCTCAATCACAAAATGGAGAATATTACTTAACACCTCAAGTACCTTTAGCAGTTGATGCTGGCCTAGGTGAAATTGGAATGGCTAACCATTTAGTAACAAAGGAATACGGAAACAATGTAAGAATTGGATCTGTATTAACTACACTAGAACTAGACTATGATGAACCAATCGATTATGGCCTTCATGACTTTTGTAAAAAGTGCGCACTTTGTTTAATGAATTGTCCTTCAAAGGCAATTACACATAAGACAAGAGAAGTTAACGGAAGAACTTGGTATAAGTTTGATGATAATAAATGCTACGAAGTTTGGACTAAAATGGGGACAGATTGTGGGACGTGTATTCAAGCATGCCCGTTTACACAACTAATAGATTTAGATAAAGTGAATCAAATGAAAGACAACGAAGAAATGATGGACCAGATTATGAAAGAACACTTTGATAAACATGGCCGTAGAAATTATATAAAAAACGATCTTCCAATAGTAACATTTAAGGAGGAAGATGATGAATGAAATTGATGTACATGGAATGATGGAAAATGAAGCGAAAAAAAGGATTGAACAATACATCGCATCACTACCAGAATCTGTTAAGCAAATTACAATAATCCACGGATACCATGGTGGAACAGTATTAAAAGATTTAGTCAGAGATCGATTTAAAATCAGATCAAAAAGAATCAAAAGAAAACGATTCACAATGAACCAAGGAGAAACAATATACGAATTATATTAAGGGTGATCACATGAAAATAACTACACTAATAGTTCTAATGGGAGTAACAATAATATGTATATTAACATACATCTTCAGTAAAGATGTTTTATTCAATGTTCTCATTACAATTGCGAGTATTGCGTTAGTTATTGGACTTTATATACAAAACAAAGAAAAACCAGAAGAACAACAATCAGATCTAAAAAAATTCGAAATCAACGAGGACGATTCAAAACAATGTCCGGTTTGTAATTCAAAGAATAATATTAATAGAACATACTGCGTTCAATGCAACACCTATATAAAAAACATTGTTTGCCCAGTATGCGAAACTAAAAACCCATTTGATCAAAAATACTGTATAGAATGTGATTCTATACTACAGAATAAAACAAGATATTGATGAATAGGATATATACGGTTTTATCACTCCTTGTAGGAGTTTTAGGTGTTGCTTTATTCATAATATCTTATCAAACAGAATCAATGTTTATGCTTGTAATAGGAGCACTAATGCTCGTTTTAAGCATATTACTCACAATCTTCATAATGACGATGAACTTATACAAAAAAGATCAAGAGTTTAACCCCCTTGAATTATCAAAACAAGGTTTAACTCTAGTACTTTGTAAAGACTGTTCTACTGAGAATGTTCTTGAGGATAAGTTCTGTAGAAAATGTGGAGAAGAACTCGAGGAATAATCAATGTATAAAAAAAATATTAAATTAGATTACTTCCACACAGTATTCCGTAACTTTAATCTTTCTAGCGGTATATGGATGGTCTATCTATTTGTTAAAGGATTTAACTATTTACAAATCGCAATCTTTGAAGTGGTATTTCATATTAGTAGTTTACTCTTTGAAATCCCTACAGGGGTTATCGCAGACGTATTTGGTAGAAAAACATCAAGGATACTTGGTATTCTTCTATACCTAGTTTACATAGTAATAATTATCACAGTTGATGATGTATTCTGGACGATATTTGCATTTGTATTATGTGGGATATCATATACTTTAGAATCAGGTGCTGGAGAAGCACTTATCTATGATTCAATGGTAGAAGAAGGTATCGAAGAAGACTTCATGCAAGTGAATGGAAATAAAGAAGTATTCATGCAGTCTTCAACATTTGCTGCATTAATGCTAAGTGGTAGAATTGCAGAAATAAAATATGAATATGTATTTTTACTTACTGGGTTATTCTTTATCTTTGGATTAATATCTATTCTCTTGATGAAAGAGGTAGAAATCAAACATGAGAAAAAAACAATCCTTGAGTTACTAAAAAATCAATTTGTTGTATCTACAAAAGTAGTGTTTCAAAACAAAAGATTATTCATGCTTATAATTATTGGAGCAACAATGTTAGCTCCAATAACAACAATATTCTTTTTCATTCAGAATAGATTATACGAACTAGGGTTTTCATTAACCATAATCACAATGATATTAGGTTTTCATGCTTTAATGGCTGCGATAGGTGGTTATTTTGCACAAAGACTTGAAAGAAAATATGGAGAGAAAAAGGTTCTATTATTTGTTCCTTTGTTTATTGTTATATGTTTTGTATTTTTAAATACCGGAGAATATATGGTTGTATCATTTATTGTCCTAGGATTCTTTGATAGTCTATTCTATGTAGTATTATCAGATTATCTAAATTGCATCGTAGAATCAAAAATAAGAGCTACAGTGTTAAGCTTCTTCGGAATGGCGTTTAGCGTTGTAATGATTGTTATATTCTTAGTAGTAGGATTTGTAGGTCACTTTGTGTCATTACAAACTGCATTTATGGTATTAGGATTTTTTACATTAGTTTTTTATATTCTTTTGTTACCAGTCTTAAGAGGAACAAAAGAAATATTATAGAGGGAGGTAATTATGAAAGCAGTAATTTATTTTTCATTAAGTAAAAAGAAACGAAGTAAGGAAATTGCTAAAACAATTGAAGGAGATTTATTTGAGTTACTACCCGCAACTCATATTCCGAGATTCTTTTTAACTAGGTTAATCATTTTGGGATTTGCAACAATGAGGAACAAGAAGGTAGATTTTGATGCACCTAAAATTGATTTTGATAAGTATGAAGAGGTTGTAGTTGTATTCCCAATTTGGGCTGGAAGAATGGCTCAGTATATGAGATGTTATCTAGAATCAGTACCTTTTAAAAACAAAAAAGTAACTATCATTGCTACAAGCGATAGCGGTAGAAAAGGATATATCTTAAACTTAACTGAAATTGTAGAAGAGAGTAACGAAGTTTTGGATATTGTAATGTATAAAAAGAATCAACTAACTATGTAACTGAAAGGTGATACTATGTACAGAATACTAGAAAAGAAAGCCTTAAATAAAGATGTGGATCTAATGGTACTAGATGCTCCTTTTGTTGCGAAAAATGCAAAACCAGGGCATTTCTTAATTATTAGAGTGAATGAAGATGGAGAACGCATCCCATTAACAATCGCTGAAAATACAGATACAACAGTAACGATAATCTATCAAAAGCTTGGTTATTCTACAAATCTTTTAGGAACCTTCGAAGTTGGAGACCATTTAAGTGATGTAGTGGGACCTCTTGGAAAAGCGTCTCACATACGAGAAAAGAAACATATTCTAGGGGTAGCTGGTGGAGTTGGTGCTGCACCATTATATCCTCAATTAAAAGAATATGCTAGACAAGGAGTCAGTGTTGATTTGGTTATTGGAGCAAGGTCAGAAGAACACTTGATTTTACTAGATAAATATAAAGAATTTTGCACCAATATTTTTATATGTACTGATGATGGATCAGTTGGAACAAAAGGATATGTCACAACCAAAATTAAAGAATTACTAAGTGGAAAACACAATTATGACCACACTGTAGTAATTGGGCCACTTATTATGATGAAAAACACAGTGGCTTTGATAAAAGAGTTTAACTTAACTTCGGATGTATCTTTGAATCCTATCATGATAGATGGAACCGGAATGTGTGGGAACTGTAGAGTAAGTATAAATGACAAAACATTTTTTGCATGTGTTGATGGTCCAGATTTTGATAGCGATGGAATTAATTTTGAAGAACTAATGACAAGACAAGATTATTATAAAAAGGATGAACACATTTGCAATCTGGAGTTGGTGAAATAATGAAGATACCCAGAACGAAAGTCCAGTTACAAAATGCAGAGAGAAGAGCAACCAATTTCGAAGAAGTTGCACTTGGTTATAATTTGGAGGAAGCTCAATTAGAATCGACTAGATGTTTGGACTGTAAAAATCCAAGATGTATTGATGCTTGTCCTGTTGGTGTGAACATACCAGAATTTTTGAAGTATATCATTAGTAATGACCTTGATAAAGCATATCTGGAAATTTATAAGGATAATATTCTACCGGCGGTATGTGGTAGAGTTTGCCCTCAAGAAAAACAATGTGAAGGTTCTTGTATTTTAGCAATAAAAGGAGAGAGTGTTAACATAGGTGCTCTTGAGAGATTTGTCGGAGACATTTCTTTGAAATCTGACTTTGAGATTTCTGAAGAGATTCATGAAAACAATATAAAAATTGGAATCATTGGTAGTGGACCTGCTGGTCTGAGCGCTGCTGCCTCTCTAAGAAGAATGGGATATAGTGTTGATATATATGAAGCACTCCATGAATTTGGTGGAGTTTTAAAATATGGGATCCCGGATTTCAGATTACCAAAAGACATTGTTTCACAAGAAATTGATCGTTTAAAAAGTTTAGGAGTTATCTTCTATAAAAATGTAATTATCGGAAAATCTCTTACAATTGACCAAATGATAAATGAAATGAATTATAAAGCATTATTTATTGGATCAGGTGCAGGATTACCTAAAGGGCTAAATGCCAAAGGTGAAAACTTGACTGGAGTAATATATGCAAATGAGTTTCTGACTAGAGTTAATCTGATGAAAGCTCACAAACAAGCATCACCAACACCAGTAAGAATAGGTAATAATGTTGCTGTGGTCGGTGGTGGAAATGTTGCAATGGATGCTGCTAGAACTGCAAAGAGATTAGGAGCTAAAAATGTCTTCATCTTATATAGAAGAGATATGGATAGTCTACCTGCAAGACTAGATGAAATACATCAT
>NZ_CEXEES010000019.1:26172-27236 GCF_982632705.1 Candidatus Izemoplasma sp.
ATACATCACGCTCAAGAAGAAGGTGTTGTCTTTAAACTTCTTATGAATCCAATAGAGTTTATTGGAGACAATTACATATTAAACAAAGTTAAATGTGAAGTTATGGAGTTAGGAGAAATGGATTCATCTGGTAGAAGAAGACCAGTTGGAACTGGGACCTTTGAATATATCGATGTTGATAGCGTAATTATCTCAATTGGACAAAGTCCTAATCCTATCATAAAAGACTCAACTGAGAACTTAGCAACTAATAGATGGGGTTGTATTGAAGTTGATGATCATATGACAAGTATTCCTGGAGTTTTTGCTGGTGGAGATATTGTAAGTGGTGCAGCAACTGTAATTCTTGCAATGGGTGCTGGTAAAGAAGCTGCGTTCAAGATGGATACATATATAAAAAGCCTTAAATAAACCATTTATTTGACTTTTTACACAAAAAATAGTACACTTTTTGTATGATACTTTGAAATTCAAAATATAGGAGGTTTATTATGTCAAAGGTAGGTTTATTAGTATGTGGGAACTCGGGTATAGATTATATTGATCATACACACGATATTAAGGTTCTTCGCTCAGTGTTATTATTTGGGGAAGATGAGTATACAGATTTTGTAGATATTACTGCAGATGAGTTCTACGCAAAGTTAGAAGCACAACCTGAATTAACTCCATCAACAGCACAAACTGCAACTGGTGTTATTTTGGAACAATATGAAGAATTAAAAGCAAAAGGATTCGATGAAATATTAGTAGTTACATTATCTAAACACTTAAGTGGAACATTTGAAGGTGCTATGTTAGCAGCTAAAATGATTGATGATATAAAAATCACAATCTTCGATTCTAAAAGTGTCGCATTCCCTGAAAGCAGAATGATTTTAGATGCTGCAGAGATGCTTAAAGATGGTAAATCAATGGATGAGGTTATCACTAGATTAGAATTTATAAGAGATAACTCAATGATATGGATCGCAGTAGATACATTAAAATACTTAGTTAAAAACGGTAGATTAAGTGGAGCAGCTGGATTTATGGGTAGTTTATTGAAACTGAAACCATTACTT
>NZ_CEXEES010000019.1:27246-27822 GCF_982632705.1 Candidatus Izemoplasma sp.
GATGGTTTACATGTGGCTGCAGATGGTTCCTTAGTAACCAAAGATGGAAAAGTAGAAAGTATAGAAAAAATAAGAACATCAACAAAAGCAACTGATCGTTTGATTTCTAAATTTTTAGAGGAAATTGAAGGTATGGATATTGAACCATTCTTATTAAATACAAATAATATGGACCGCGTTAACTACATTGTAGAAAAAATAAAAGCGTCACGTCCAGACTTAAAAGAAATAAAAGTATATCCTTTAACACCTGTAGTTGGAGCACATGCTGGTCCAGGAACTGTTGGAGTAGGATATATTAAGAAATAGTTAAAGGGGGAATAAAATATGAATAATACTAAAAAAGTAATCAATGAACTACTTGTAGAAGTGTTTCATCATATTTTAAGTATAGAAGGACAAAACCTACGTGAACGTGGTGTTGATTTATCTATGAATGAGGTACATGTATTAGAAGCAATAAGTAAAACACAATCACCAACAATGTCTAATACAGCAGCTAAATTAAGAGTAACTGTTGGTACATTAACAACAGCGATAAATCGATTGGTTCTAAAGGGATACGTTGATCGTAAA
>NZ_CEXEES010000020.1:0-15273 GCF_982632705.1 Candidatus Izemoplasma sp.
ATACTATATGATGTGAAACTAAATATAGTACCAACAGCAGGATCTCCATTGGCATCTAGTAAAACGCCTTTTTCAGCGTAATAAGCCCCCATTGCGATTACTCCACCTAAAGTTACATTGAAGATAACCATAATGATTGGTTCCGCAAATGCCATTATTTTATTTGCTGCACTATTCACTTTTCTGAAGTTCTCATTTACATCTTCAAAACGTTCATTTTCATGTTCTGTAGCAACAAATGATTTTATAACTCTTGGTGCTTTTGCTGTTTCTAAAGTTACTTTGTTTAACTCATCAATTGTTTTTTGCACTTTTCTGAAATGTGGAAATGCAATAAACATTACTACAATAATCAATATGACTAAGAGTGGCATACTAACGAGCAATACCTGTGATAATTCAATACTACTATTTATCGCAAATAACAACCCTACGATAACCATTAAAGGTGCTCGTACGATAATTCGTAACAACATTTGGAAAAATGCTTGGATACGAGTTATATCATTTGTTGATGTTGTAATTAATTTAGATGTTTTCAACTTATCTATATTATTAAACGATAATGTTTGAATTTTAGTAAATAAATCTAAACGTAAGTCTGCAGTAGAGTACATTGCAACTCTTTGTGAAAAATAGTTATTTACCAATCCTGCACCTAAACCTACAATCATCGCAATAAACATAATCACAGATAGTTTTATCAACAATTCTTGATCCATAACACTTAATGCATCATCTATAATCAATTCCCCTAAATATGGAATTAAAAATCCTACAAATACTTGTAATCCATTGGCAATTAAACCAATAACAATATATGGCCAGTATTTAAGCGCATATTTAACTAATGAAACCAAATCTCTCATATTAATCCTCCTTTAGTAAACCATTCTTAAGAATATCTATATACCATTTAAACTCTTCTTTTGCTTCTTCTGGAGTTAAGTTATCAATCATACTTTTTCTAATAACAACTCTTTTAGTATCTTGAATAAATTGGTACATCTTAATCAGGTCATCTTCTTCTTTATATTTAACTTTTGATAAATCCATTTTCTTTAATATAGAAGATATATAATCAATTCTTTTTTGTTGGAATCTTATTACATGTTCTTCATACTGAGACAAACTTTTTAATACATTCATCATAAAACGATGTCTTTTATCGTTTATAAACGCACTGTAATCATAATCAAATGAGATAAATGAAAACTCAAAAACATCATCTGTTTGTGCTGCATACGTTTCTCCAGCTTCATATATTGAATCAAATAAATCTTCAATCAAATAAAAATACAAATCTTCTAAATCATCAAAATACTGATAGAAACTACCTCTTGGTATACCAGCGTTTTTAATAATATTTGAAACTCTGCATTTAACAAATTCGTGTTCTGTGAACTCATCTCTTGCTGCTTTAATAATCTTTTCTCTTTTCTCTTCTGTTAAATTGTGAAATGTTTCTCTTGGCATATTAAAACCCTCCTTATGACAGGTTGTCATATATACTATAAATGACAATGTGTCATATGTCAATAGTAACGCAAAAAAAAGTGGCCTTATTCAGGCCACCCACTAATAATTTCATCGTATATAAATGATTCAACTGCATTTTTAACAAAATCTTGTTGCTGTTTGTTTGTAATTGATGCTGTTCCATCTCCCTTTTGTTCACCATAGAAACCAAAGTATGCATGGTTCCCACCAGGAATGATGATTTCAGTTAAATCTGATAACTTCTCTTTACTATCTTCATATGCGGGATTATCGAGAAGTTTTTCATTCTCTCCAACTAAATATAGAACTGGAATATCTAATTCTTTTAAGGAGTAAGCTCCTAACGTTATTAATAAGTCCACATCTTTGTTATCTTCAGCAAACATAGATGCCGTAACACCACCTAGAGAATGACCTATAATGACATTACTTCTATAGTTTGTTGTCTCAACTAAATACTTACTAGCCTTATTAACATTAAGAATAGCGAGATTGAAAGGTTCTTTGACTATTGTTACTCTGAAATCACATTTGGCTAGTTGCTGAGCCAAATAAGAATAACTCTCAGGATTCACTTTTCCACCCGGAATGATAATTATATTTATACTCCACTCATCAGGTTCATATGTTATATGATCTGAATCCTCTGTAACAAATATATGTGAAGGTACGTCTATATAGTCATACATTAATGGATCTGGTTGATAACTACTCATTGTATACATTACTAACAATGCATAAATACTCATAACTGTTATTAATACTCCTCCTATAATACGTTTTGCGATTTTTCCAACTGGTAATTTTATCCAACCATAAATACCAAAAACAAAAAGGAATACAAGTAAATACTCAATTGCTGGAATTCTAATGATTTCATTCATATCAACAAAGGTTTTATCGTTAAATAAACCTGAATACGTTAATAAAGCTATCACAACAAATAACCCTTGGGAAACATGTATCCATTTTTTAGATAACCCAAGCCCATATATCTGAGTAACAAAGAATATCGCTGCAAATCCAAACAAGAACATAGCCCAAGGTGCATTACCACTATATAAGGCAACCGAAGTCCCGTGGAATAGAACTGTGATTTCTAAAGCGACATTGAAATATTTATTTTGATGTATTTTAGTTCTACTAAACGACATTTGAATAAACAGTAAGTACATATAGAAAAACCCTACCAAATGCCATGGAGTATTTTCCATTGGATGATACCAGAAAGTAAATATAGTAGCAAGAGCTATATATATACCATGATGCTTCATTACTGTTCTTGTAGCTTCTTGTGGTAATGGAGCTTTCTTACCAAAGAATAATCCTCTTCTTCTATTCTCAATAATAAGAATAAGAACAAGCATAATAATTACACTACCTTGACTACTCCATACTGGCGTATCTTGTGCTAAAGCATCATACCAAATCCATGTATGAACATAATGTAATAAAATAAAGAAAACATTGGCAAGCAACAAATATACATTCCAAATAGTAAACCCATCTTGTTTGTCTTTTTGATTTGCCTTAAGTTTCTTCATTAAGACAACCACCGTAACAAAATGTGCAATAAAGAATACCCATGATGTAACACGAGCTACTATTGATTGATCTATAGTTCTAAATTTCCATAAATAATAATTGAATCCATTATCGTATATCTCAGGATTAGGATAATATTCATTTATAGAATTAGGCATAAAAATAATTAGTAATGTTAATACAACACCACCAATTAGTGAATATAGGAATAACTTATCTAATTTTTTCATAGTTCCACCTCACATTGATTATACCATAAAAACGGTATCATTATCATATCGTTTACCTTATGAATTACTTGGTGCTATACTACAAGTGAGGTGAGCAAACATGGAAAAAAGTAAAGTAGTAATTGTAGGAACTGGATTTGTAGGGATGTCTTATGCATATGCTCTTGTTAATCAAGGAGCTGTCGAAGAACTGGTTCTAGTAGATATAGATCACGAAAAAGCAATTGGTGAAGCAATGGATTTAAATCATGGTTTGGCTTTCGCACCTAGAAAGATGACAATCCTAGCAGGAGATTACAATGACTGTAAAGACGCAAGTATTGTAGTTATAACTGCCGGAGTAAATCAAAAAGAAGGCGAAACAAGAATTGAGTTATTAAATAGAAATGCTAAAATAATGAAATCAGTTGTAAGTAATATAATGAAAAGCGGATTTGATGGAATCATTATGGTTGCTTCAAACCCTGTTGATGTATTAGCGTATGTTGCATGGAAAGAATCAGGATTACCAACACACCGTGTTATCGGTAGTGGTACATCACTAGATACTGCAAGATTACGTTATGAGATTTCAAAAATGATAAATATAGATTCAAGAAATATACATGCCTATATTCTTGGTGAACACGGAGATTCTGAATTTGTTAGTTGGTCTAACGCACATATTGGCGCAAAACCAATTGTCGATGTTATTAATACAATGGACGAAATCAACTTTGAGGATTTAGATAAAATCTACGTTAAAGTTCGTGATGCGGCACAAGAAATCATAAAAAGAAAAAGAGCAACATACTATGGAATAGGTATGGCTCTAGTAAGAATTACATCAGCTATATTAAACAATGAAAACAGAATTATGCCAATCAGTGTCTTAAACGATGGTCTATATTCTTGTGAAGATAATGTTTATATAGGTTTACCTGCTGTTTTAAATCGTGATGGTGTTCATCACCCAATAAAATTATCTTTATCAATTGATGAAGAGCAAAAACTTAAAAAATCAGCAAAAATATTAAGAGATAGTTTAACAAGTATTGGATATTAAAAAGAGAGCAAATTTGCTCTCTTTTTTTATTCAAATGTATAAGCAATACCAATTTGCCTTCTAATCTCATCTAATAACTCCATAACATCATTCATGGCTTTATAGGACATAACATCATTTTCAATACATCCATCTTTTAATGTATCTGTAAAAGCATTGATTTGATGGACAAATCCTTCTCCAATACACGGATAATCAAAAGTTTCTTCATCAATTGCAAAACTTTGTGTATGGTGTGTGTGATGTATGGTTATTGTTTTATCAGGATATTTAATATAAGATCTCCAATCAAGGTTCTTAAGCATCGAAGAACGAAGAAATGCCTTACTACCATCTTCAAACTCGATATTAACGTTCATATCCATATCTATTAAATCATCATTTAAAATACCAGTTGCCTTAATTGTCTTTATTGATTTATCTGTTAAGAATTTTAAAATACTTACAGGGTATACTCCTAAATCCAGTGTAACTCCACCTGCTAATTTTGGATTAAGTAATCTTCCACTTTTACTGTAATTCTTATCAAGTTCATACCCGAAATTAAGTTCGATTAATCCAAAGTCTTGGTCTTTATCTACCACTTCTTTGATTTTACTCATACTAGGTAAAAATCTACTCCACATAGCTTCCATAACAAGAACATTATATTGTTTGGCAACTTCAATCATCGATTGCAGTTGCTTTTTGTTTATAGTTATTGGTTTCTCACAAAGTACATGAATACCTTTTTCAATAAATTGAATAGCATGTTCTAGATGGTGACTATGTGGTGTTGCTATGTAGATAGCATCAATTAGATTACTATCAGCAAGTTCTTGATAGCTTCCAAATGAATACTGAATATTATGAACTGATTGAAACTGATCAGCTTTTTCTTTAGATCTTGATGCAATAGCAACCAGCTTTGCATCATTTGATAATTTGATATCCCTAGCGAATTTATGGGCTATTCCTCCTGCACCAACAATTCCAAATCTAATCATTAATACGGTACATTATCCATATCTGTGAATAATTTCTTACCTGTGTTTAATCCATAAACTAAAGTCATATCTTCATCAGTTAATTCAAAATCAAAAATATTGAAGTTCTGCGCGATACGTTCTTTGTTTACACTTTTTGGAATAACAACGATACCTCTTTGGATTAACCAACGTAATGCAATTTGAGGGACAGTTTTACTATGTTTTTCAGCTAGTGAAATCATTGTTTCATTTTTTAACATATCTGGAATCATCCAACTCATAAGAGGTGCGTATGCTTCCAGTTTAATACCTTTGCTTTCACAAAACTCATGTAGGAATACATTTTGAAGAGTGATATGTGTTTCTACTTGGTTTACCATTGGTTTTATCTCACAATTCTTAAGTATATTCTCTATATGATGCACATTGTGATTACTAACACCAATTGCTTTTGCACGTCCTGATTTATATATATCTTCCAATGCTTTCCAAGAATTCATTTGTTTCTCATATCCTTTAAACCAGTGAATCAAATATAAATCTACATACTCTAATCCAAGTTTTGATAATGATAAATCAAATGCTTTTAACGCTGATTCATATCCTTGATCTGTATTCCATAATTTTGTTGTTATGAATAATTCTTCTCTTTTTATTTTAGAATCTTTAATAGCTTTACCAATTGCTTCTTCATTACCGTAAATCATCGCAGTATCGATATGTCTATATCCAGCTTCTAGCGCATTTAATACTGCTGAATATGCATCTTCACTACTACTTTTCCATGTTCCAAGACCTATTGTAGGTATAACAGTTTTATTATTTAATGTTACATTCATTGTATTCACCTCTATTTATATTTCAACCATAAAATGGTTGTTAATCAGCTTAATAATCAACTAAATCTCTTTTAATTTAAAGACTAATGCATTATAAGTTCTCTTGATTACTTATATAATGTGCAGCATGATGACCCATTGAAGTTGCTATCGTGATATTGAATCCACCTATTGGTCCATGTACATCAACAGCCTCACCGATAAAGAACAATCCAGGAATTTTTTTTGATTCAAAAGATTTTGGATTTAACTCTTTGGTATCGACTCCTCCACCATTTACATATGCATTCTCTTTTGCCTCAACTTTATCTACTATTATTTCATATTGGAATAACAGTTCAATAATTTTGTTTATTGCTTTCTTACTCGTTTCTTTTACTTTTGTGTTTGAGATATTATTACTTTCTATTAAAAACTTAGCTAATCTATTTATAGTACATTGTTCTAATACTCTTATAATAGATTTCCCTGTTTCTTTTGCCTCTTCAAACAACTCTCTAATCTGATGTTCTGACAGTGCAGTTAACGAGACTGTTATTGTGTTTTGTGTTTGTAGGTTATGATATATGTCTTCACTTAAATGCTGAATACCTGGACCACTTACACCAAAATGTGTGAATCCAATATCTCCAACAAAAGATGTTTTAGTGTTCTTTATTCTTATAGTACTCTTTGAGATACTTACTCCTTGAAGTGATTCTTTGTTTTGCTTGACAAATGATGAATAAACACTCGTCTCTGCTGGATAGAATGGTATTGTGTTTATACCAAACGATTTGGCTACTCTAGATCCAAAACCATCACTACCGGTTTTTGGATAGCTTGTACTACCAGTTGCTATAATAACGTAATCTGCTTCTATAGATTGCTTATTTGTTTTAATAGTAAAGAGATTACTTTTTTTGATTGAATCCACCGTTTCATTGAATATAAGATTTTTAGCTATGTCATTTGTTAGTGCATCTACAATGTCTTTACTTTTACTTGATTTTGGAAAGTATTTGAATTCTTTATCTAAGACTAAATCAACATTTTTGCTTTTGAAAAAATTAATTATTTCAATTGTTGAAAAAGAACTCAGGGTACTATACAAAAATCTTTTATTTACTGTCAAAGAATCCATAAATTCTCTATTAGTTAGATTATTTGTAACATTGCATCTTCCTCCACCAGTTAAAAGAAGTTTCTTACCAGGTATTGGATTTTTATCAATAACCTTATAAGGAATATTCAAACTATTTAACACATTCGCAGCCATTAATCCAGCTGGTCCCATACCAATTATGCATACTTTAGTTTTCATACATATTCTCCATTCCAACATCTGTTCCTTTTGATGAAACAATTAGTCCATTTTTATCTGTTAATGTTATTTCAACTGTCGATGTTAAACTTTCATAGACATTCATATTCATTTCACCTTTTAATCCTGGACCAACCAGTGTTATTGGGTTGTTTGATTGAGCAACTATTTGCAATGTATGTAATCTATTACTAACATTTATTGTAACTCTATCTATTTCTTGTATGATTTTAAGTCTATCTTTTAAATAAGTCGCAAACCTGTATTCTTTATTGTTGTGAATCAGACTAATAACATACCCTTTCATTTTAACACCTGCGATTAAGGCATCTCCAATACTGCTTGAAAGTAACACATTCTTGTCGAATTGATTACATTGAATCCATGCCCAAGTTCTAGGAAAGAAATGACCGTATGTCTTTTCCATATATGAAATACCCTGTATATTTTTTTCTGTGTTATTTTCAGTAAACACACCATTAAACTCCGCATTCATAATTACAATTTCTTGATAAGTTTTCATCGGAAACATATGTAAAAAACTCATTGCGCTATTGCTTAAAAACTTTTTAGGCAATCCTATTATATTTGATAAAGTCCCTTTTATTGTAAAGTCGTTGTTCTCAATATACATTTCATCTCTAGATAGTGTTATTCCTGGTAAATGGATTGTATTTTTATCAAAGTAAAAATCACCTATATCGTATCGATAGTACTTCGTTTTACCTTTATCACCATCGACGATTTGCATAAACGCGTGTGGATCTTTTTTATTAGAAGTCATACCAAAAATAAAGGCCTTGTTAAAAGACTTGTTTTTGTCTGTTACACGGATATAGTATCCTTCAAAGTAATTGCTTTTTCTCTTTAATTTCATTGTAAATGGATTCATTTTATCACCATATTCATTATAGCAAAATTGACATAAAAAAGCACTCATTTTGAGTGCTTTCTAAATCTTAACTTTACCTTTTCCTTCTTTTTTAGCCATATATAGTAACTCGTCTGCTTGTGAATAATAATCACTAAGTCTTCTTTTCGCATTTTTAATATTTATTTCAACTAAACCACCACTGAAACTTATATCAATATCATTCCTATATTTGAAATTACTAATTTTGTTTCTCAGTTTCCTCAGTATTGATAAAAGTGTATTTTGTGTAGTATTAGTTGCTAATATAGCAAATTCATCTCCACCAACTCGATAGACCTTAAGATTCGTTGAGTTAACTTCGTGGAACACATTTGAAATATTGATTAATACTTCATCTCCAAACCCATGTCCATACGTATCATTTGCAGTTTTAAAATTGTCTAAATCCATCATAACAATAAACGCTTTATTTCCATCTTTTACTTGTGGAAGTACTACTTCTGTATAATCCTTAATCATTTGTCTTCTGTTCCCAAGTTTTGTTAAATCATCTTGAAGAGTTAATGCTTCTAACTCTCTTTCCTTCTTAACTTTTTCAGTAACATCTTTAATGATATAAAGATCGCTTTCTTCAGAATTAAAGTTTATTGGTAATACTGAATATTTTATATAATAATTATTCTGAACTCCGACCAATACTTTAAACCCATCTTCCTCAATCATCAATTGATCCAGATTGATTAAATCATCATTTTCACTATTAAATATTGTGTTTCTTGCTAAGTCATTTAAGTATTTTATATCTCCTTGTTTATTGGTTATTATAATAAAATCCTCAGTTGTATTTGCAAGAGTCTTATATAGTATTTCTTCTTCTTCAAAGACCTTTTCACTTAATTTAATATTTTTAATTATTTTTCTTACAATAATCGTTAGCAATATTGTTAATACTGCATAAATTGGTAATAGAATTGACAGTATTTTTGTTATATTACTACCTACAAAATCGTCAATTACTGTATTGAAGAGTTCTGTATCCTCAATTATATAGATTCCTAAATCAGTTCCAGTGATATATTCATAATATCCGATATCATTGATTTTAACTTCCAAATCATCTTGTTCAATACTTACATATCCAGTAACCGATATTTCTAGTTCAACAAGCATATCTCTTTGTAAGGTTCCTTCTTCAAAGAGTAATGCGATATTTCCACCAATATTATCTGAATCATTATGGAATATAATATCTCCATTTCCCCTGAAAACTAATATTTCTTCATTACTATCTTGATAGAGTTGCCCGAATCTTGAGAAGTAATTGTCTATCTGGGTATTCAAGAAGGTTTCAGTTGAACCTCTTGTCATTACAATATAATCAGTCCCTGGAATCTGATATCCAACAAACTTATACTCAATTATTTCTTCACCCTCCTGGATGTATGCATTTAAATTTCCTTCACCTGAAGGACTATTTTGAATACTTGTCATCAATGTCATATAGTAATTGTTGTTTAGTACATCCTTGACGTCACTTACATCAACTGATACTTCTGAGGTAGTGATACCATCAAAATACATCATTCCATCTGTGTTAAGTAGATAGAATTCATGCAAAAGGTCAGCTAAAGCA
Organism: Candidatus Izemoplasma sp.; assembly: GCF_982632705.1. NCBI lineage: Bacteria > Bacillati > Mycoplasmatota > Mollicutes > Candidatus Izemoplasmatales > Candidatus Izemoplasmataceae > Candidatus Izemoplasma > Candidatus Izemoplasma sp. The sequence goes on from NZ_CEXEES010000020.1 coordinate 9,938, forward strand.
TATTCTTCTACTGTATCAATAAAATCCTGTCTTTGAATCAATTCATCCTCTAAGACCAGTAACTCCGCAGATTTACTCAATGCGGCATGAACTGAATCAATAGCTACAAATAAGTGTTTTTGCTGTTGTGATTGAGATTGTTCTATAAAGGCCTCAATATCAAATATTCTGATTTCTACCTTATCTAAAACATCACCTTTAATTTCCTCTCTTAAGCTTTCACTTAGTCCTTTAAGCTCAGAGTGAACCATCACTGATTCTCGAACAACATCTTGAATTAAAATAATCGCTGAAAAGAAAATTGATAATATAATCACTAATCTCCAACTAGATTTTACTTTTTGCTTGTTTGTTTTCCCCATAGTATCACTCCGTTAGTTCTACGAACACTTTGGTTCGTACTACTTTAGTCTTAAATAGTAAATCATGAAATGATCTTTTATCTATTCTTCCCTCACTAATGTATAGCCCAATCACAAAATATATACCCGCAGTAGCTAAACCAAGAGTTAATATAAATATACTTCTAAAAGCACATATCCAAAATCCTGGGTCTTCGTTAGTTAAGGTAACAACTTTTATTTTTGAACTCATTTTTCCTAGTGTTTGGCCTTCTTTAAATACAAGGGTAATAATATTTACAACTACCCATACAAATAAGGTGATCCCAACTTTATAGAAATTACTGTATTGCATGAAAATATTAATCAACAATGCAAGTGCAACAATCCCTAAATCTAAAAAGAATGCGTTTAATCTGCTGTTAAAGTTTGCGGGTAAATTCGCATATTCTCTCATATAATCACCTCTACAACATTATATCATTATAGTGCTAAAAAAAAAAGGTATCGTTGGATACCTTATTTTTCTTGATACTGCAATTTATAAAGATTAAAATAGTGTCCTTTGTTTTTAAGAAGCTCCTGATGATTACCTTGTTCGATAATCTCTCCTTTACTTAAGACGATAATATTATCCACATGTTGAATTGTTGACAATCTATGAGCAACAATTAGCATTGTTCCGATCGTCATCATTTTCTCTAAAGAATCTTGAATGATTTGTTCTGTCTCTGTATCTATATTCGCAGTAGCTTCATCTAAAATCATAACTTTTGGTTTATGAACTAGTGTTCTAGCAAAGCTTAATAGCTGTCTTTGTCCTGAACTAAAATTATTACCGCGTTCTCGTACTTCCTCATCAAATCTATTATCAAGTTTATTTATGAAGTAATTTGCATTTACATACTCACATGCTTGTTCCATTTCTTCTTGTGTTATGTCATCACTTCTCAATTTAATATTTGACTCAATTGTTCCACTGAACATAAATACATCTTGTAGCATTTGTCCAATAAAACTTCTTAATGATGATTTCTTGATTCTTCTGATATCAATACCATCAATTAGTATTTGTCCTTGTTGTATATCGTAGTTTCTTGTGATTAAAGATAAAATAGTTGTTTTACCTGAACCTGTTGCACCAACGAATGCAACACTATCTTTTGGAGATACATGGAATGACACTCCTTTTAACACCCATTCATCTTCAACGTATTTAAACCATACATCTTTGAATTCAATTTCACCTTTGATATCAGTTAGTTCAATACTATCCTCATCATCTAATACTTGTGGAACTGTATCCATTATTCCAAAAATTCGTTCACTTGATGCGAATGCACTTTGGATTACATTATATGATTCTGCAAGTTGATTAATTGGTTCGAATAAGCGCCCTGTGAAGATGTAGAACGTCATTAATAATCCTACAGATATTGTTCCTTCAATTACACCAATTCCACCAAAGTAGAACACGATAATTGTTGCGATTATGTAAACAAAATACATCGTTGGTCTAAATACACCAAACGTTAATATTTGTCTATAATATGAATATTTAAGTTTCTTGTTTCTTTCATCAAATTCACTTGCTTTTCGTTCTTGTTGATTGAAAATCTGAATGATTTTCATTCCACTTAAATGTTCTGCAAGGAATGCGTTAACTTTTGATATGTTCGCTCTAACTTTTCTATATGCTTTTCTTGATGCAATTCTGAAGAAGAACGTTAATACAATAATAACTGGTAATGTAAGAATTACATAGAATGCTAATGTTGCATTTAATACAAACATTATTGTAATGATTGCTACAAACAAGAATGTACTTCTTACAACATTTGATACTACTGTTGTGTATGCTTCATTTAATGTATTTGTATCATTTGTAACTCTAGTAACAAATGCACCAGTTGGTGTTGAATTTAAGTATGCGATATCGTGATGTTCTAAATGTGTAAATATCTCATCACGAATATTATAGATTATTGATTGTCCTAATGTTTGTAATTTTATTGTTACAACATAGTCTACAGTTTTTGTAACTACTAGTATTCCAGCTAGAATATAAACAATGTTTAATAGTTTAGGAAGAGTGTATTCTCCGCCCTCAATTAGATCCAATGCTCGTCCTATAAATACAGGTTCTAACACTACTGCAACCACAGTTAGAAATATAAGTATAAATATTACAGTGAATTGCTTCTTAAATGGTTTAGCATACGTCATTAATCTTCTAAAGATATCCCCATCCTTCATTGAATGAAGTCTTTTATCTGCATTTTCTTCGTACATTACGCCACCTCGATTTCGTCTTCAAGTTTTTGGCGTTCAACCATATCTTTATAAAACTCACATCTTTGTAGTAATTCTGTATGAGTTCCTACATCAACAACTTTACCTTCATCAACAATGATGATTTTATCAGCGTTTTTAATCGTACTGATTCTATGTGCGATAATAACTGTTGTTTTATCATTTCTTAACTCTTTTAAATTTCTTAATATAGTCTCTTCAGTTTTTGTATCTACTGCTGAAACACTGTCATCCAATATTACTATTGGGGGATTTTTGATCAAAGCTCTCGCAATACTTATTCTCTGACGTTGTCCACCGCTTAAAGTAACTCCACGTTCTCCAATAACAGTATCGTACCCATCTGAGAATTCAATAATATTATCATGTACATCGCTTAAAGTAGCAGCCATTAACACTTCATCCTTAACATCACTTCTTTGCCCGTAACTAAGAGCTATATTGTTATTGATTGTATCACTAAATAAAAATCCATCTTGTGGCACATATCCAATACTTCCTCTAATTTGTGCAACTGGGATACTCATGATATCTACACCATCAATATATAGTGATTCTTCTCCAACGTTATAAATTCTAAGAAGTAGATCCATAATACTGGTTTTACCACTACCTGTTCTTCCAAGGATTCCGACTGTATCTCCTGCATCTATTTTAAAACTTACATTATGTAATACATCTTCATGTGCATCTGGGTATTTAAATGATAAGTTTCTGAATTCGATTTCACCTTTTATTTCATCTAATTCTTGAACACTTTCATTGTCCCAAACTTCGATTTCTTCAGCTAATATTTTTTGAATTCTTTCTAAAGATGCTTTACCTCTACTTCTAATTCCAATGATCATTGCGATCGCCATCATTGGCCAAACAAGTGTCCCAAATAAACTAAAGAAGTACACAAGTTCTCCACCGGTAATATCACCACGTTGAACAATAACTCCACCATACCCAATGATTAGAACGAATATAGCACCAATAATGAATCGAACACTAATCTGAAGTAGTGTATTAAGTTTCACATATTCAATATTTTTTTCTTTTGTTGTGTTGTTGTATTTCAAGAACTCTAAACGTTCTATTTTCTCTTTTACAAATGCTTTTACAACACCAATACCACTTAAGTTCTCAGTAACAAAATCACTCATGTCTTCAAATGCTTTTTGTGCTTCTTTGAATTTTCTACGCATTCTTCCACCTAGGATACCACCTATAACAGTAATTAACGTTAATGGAATCGCACTATATAATGCAAGTTCTACATTTACTTGAAGCATTCTAATAACTGCAAGTATACCTAAGAATGTAGCATCAATGAACATAATTATACCTGGTCCAACTGACATTCGTACAGCTTCTAAATCATTTGTGAAATACGCCATTAATCCACCAGTTTTATTCTTGTGATAAAAACTAGCTGATAATTTTTCAGCGTGTTGGAACATATCGTTTCTCAGACCATAATCAAATCGTCTTGATGCTCCAAAAATTGTAATTCGCCATACGAATCTACCTAAAACCATTACCCCTGTAAAACTTAGGATAACCATTACGATACTTACAATTCCAGCTTCTGTCATTGTACCTTCGTCTAGTCCATCAAATAGTTCCCCTATGTATCTAGGTATCTCTAATTGATAATAATCTACTGCGATTAATGCAACAAATCCAATTAAAAACATATACCAGTTTTTAATATAATATTTATTTATAGCTTTTCCAAAAATCATTCGTCATCCACCTCAAATCTATCGAATATCTTTTGTAACACAATTGTCTCTTCTTTTGTCAAAGTCTCTGTCATTTTTTGAACTGCTCTTTTACTTTCTAGTAAATTTGTTGTTGCCAATGTATTCCCAATATCAGTTAATGTAATAACTGTTATTCTTTTATCTTGATTGCTTTTTTCTCTGTGAATTAATCCACTTTTCTCAAATTTAACTATAACCTCGTTCATAGAAGGTTTGGAAATGTTAAATTTATCAGCAAGTTCTGTCAAAGTTGTTTTCTCAAAATTCTTGATAGCTTTTAAATATTTAAACTGAATCTTAGTTATTCTATCAAAATTGATTTCTTTATACACTTCTCTACAAGCATTAAAATACATCTTTAAAAACTTATTTAACGATAATCTTAATTGTTCTTGATCCATAATTTCCTCCTTTTGTTAGGTATTACCTAATCATTATACTTTTCTTTTAAATTTTAGTCAATAAAAAAGGCCAAAAATTGGCCTTAAAATATTAGAATTAATAATGATGTCACAATTGTGACAATTGTTGCGTAAATCATCGCCGTGATTATAGTCTTTTTTATGATACTTCCTTCTTGATTTTCTAATCCTACTACGTAACTTGCAGCTACAACATTGTGTACGCAAATCATATTCCCTATCGCTGCTCCTAATACTTGAGAAGCAAGGATAAACGTTGTACTTAAGCCGACTGTTTCGGCTATTTCCACCTGAATAGGTGCAAACGTTAGATTTGATACAGTTGCACTTCCACTAATAAAACTACCAATCATCCCAAGGTATGTGCTTCCAAAACTCCAAAACTCACCGAACACATTACTCATTCCAGCAGCTATATATTCTGGCATGCTTACTAGACCATTTATATTCATTCCCGAACTAGTAAATATGGTAACCATTATTAAAGTTGGAATCAATGCCAAAGTAGC
>NZ_CEXEES010000020.1:15283-27602 GCF_982632705.1 Candidatus Izemoplasma sp.
TTTCATTGCTTGTATTACAGCACCCATTTTACCAGTTTGATAGTATGATGCAAATACCGCTGCTATCAACAGAATAAATCCTGGAGAGTAAAAAATACTGAATGAACTTGATAGACCTGTACCTAGTACATTGGTCAAACTTAGAAAGTCTAATCCTTTTAAAAGTTCTTCAATTGGACCAATAATTCTAGATATGATTAATAATAAGACAACTACAATATATGGACTCCATGCTTTAATCAAAGATGTTTCATTCTTCTCGATTTGAATAGGTTCATAATGAGGAACTAAGAATCCTTTCATTGTAGTGTACGACACTATCATTATTGTAACTATCGGAGTCACAATACTAACGAACTCAAATCCTACAATTCTCGAACTAATAAACGCAAGTACTGTATAAAGTACACCTACATATAAAGTCCATGGAACTATTTCTTTTATAGATCTAAATTTGTCTTTTTGTTTTGATACAATGATATACATAACACTGATCATCAATGGTACAAATACACCACTGAATAAATCTATTAATGTAATTGCATTGGCAACACCACTATACGATGCTCCTGTGCCTTGTAATCCAACAACCAAAGGTGTTCCAACTGCTCCAAAGGAAACAGATGTACTATCTCCAATTAATGCCAATACTGCTGCAATAAAAGGATTAAACCCAATAGATACTAACAATGGCCCAGTTATAGTCGCTGGTGTTCCAAAACCACTTGCACCTTCTATCAAACCACCAAACAGGAATACAATAATTACACTCAGTAATCGTTTATCTTTAGTGATACTCATAAATCCTTCATTGATTCTTTTTATTGCCATTGTATTTTTTAGTGTATTTACCAATGTTAATGCACCAAATAGAATCAACAATATAGTTATGGTTTTATGCAAACCGATGAACACAGCTCCTGTAAGTACATCAATTGTAATTCCCCACAAGAAATATCCACCCATCATTATCAATAACATACTAATAGACATACCACTTTTGGCACTCATTCTAAATACAACAAGTAAAACAAAGGGTACAAGTATCGGTATAAAACTAACTAAATATTCTAGTATCATCTCATCACCACTTTCAACACAAATATATAATATATTTAGCTACTTTTCAATTGAAAGGATAATGTATACGTTTTTATTTTAATTTCTTTACGACAATCCCAATTATTGTTAAGGAAATAACCAATCCAGAAATAATCAAAGATGTATAATTTTCTTCTTGTTCTAGTACTTCAATAACAAAATCTTTAATGATTTTGTTTCCTTCATCATCAGTGAATTCAACTTGATAAACATACATACCAGGTGTTTTCTCATTACCATCATACTCATTGATTAATGTTTTTATTTCATACTCTCTATCTTCAAGTTGATTTGAGTTTCTTAATAGTTTCAAGGCATCTTCATGACCAAACGTCACAGATGGATTCAACTTTACGATGTAGTCATCTACGAAGATCACAGGTAACTGATCATCTATCAACGTTACTGTCACTATATACGTTGTTTCTAATCCAGATCCGTCCACTACTCCAAATACAACTTCAAACACCCCGGTTTTTAGATCACTATTTGATAATTCATCACTAATTATGTATATGTCATTAATCCCTAAAACATCTATATTATCACTCACAATGAGCATCTCTTTGATATCTTGAATAGATACATCACTCAAATATCCATACTGTAAACTCGTTGGTCCACTTAAAGTAGGTGGAATTGTATCAGTAATATTTATTGTTAGAGTATAACTTGATGTATTTCCAGTATAATCTCTTAACTCTATATCAACAAAATAAGTCCCTACTTGATGTTCATTACCCGAATACAAATCTGTGATTATAAGAATTTCTATATCAGATTCGTAGTTATCAGAGAAATTTATTGAATCTATAACATCTACAATGGTTACTACTTCTTCAACTGGATAATTATACACTTGGTCTGAAGTCATAACTGGTGCATCAAAATCATTTATGTAAATCATCAAATCCTTCGTAGTAATGTTTCCCGATGAATCTATTACTTCTACAGAAACTAAAGATGACCCGATTGATGTTTTAACTGAATACTCATCGTGTGTAATCGTGTATCCTATGTCTCCATCGTATTCATCATATATATTGAGTGCACTTAAAATATCATCAATATTAGGAATAGTATTCACATCTACATCAAATACAGATGGTCCTTCAATAACTGGAGGTACTTCATCCTTCACAATAATTAACAATTCAAATGATGCTTTATTACTACTAGAATCACTCACTTCAAGCGAAACATTGTATTCTCCTACAACACCTAAGTTTGATGTGTAGCTATCTCCTGTAATAACTATCAAATGACTGATATCACCATCAACATCATCTAATGCTGTCACATGATTCATTATGATATCTTCTATACTTGTCGTGTCTTTATAATCAGTAATGTATGCTCCTGTATTAAGAAAATCAGGACTACTCGTATCATTAAGTGGTGCAATGTACGCTTCATACTCTGTTGACATATTCCCTTCTTCTAACATGAACACGTCAAACTGATAATAGCTATAATATAACCCTGCTGTTTCACTATAGATTTCAATTATAATGTAATCATCATTTGCTACTGTAAATGTACAAGATATAACATCTGTTTGAATACAGTTATTCTCTTCTGGTATTCCATCAATATAATCAATATCCCCAGAGACATATATCATTACATTTTCTAGAACTTCGGTAGGTGGTACGGTTATTGTATATTCAGTTAACCTCTTGACTCTAATAGGATCAATACTTCTAATAGAGTTATCTCTAAACTCAAAATTATTTTCATCCAAATAGTTCTTCCCACCAGGAAGCTTACTACTAAGTAATGTTCCCTGTACATCTCTTAACACAAACACAAGTGCAATCATTGCGATTGCCAGTACTATTCTTTTCATTTATATCACCTCAAAAAGATAGTACCAACAACATCTATACTTTACTCAAAAAAAAGAGACAAAATCGTCTCTTAATTATTTCTATGTAATCTTAATGCCTTAATTTTTTGATAGTAAATATATCCCATCCATTCATACTTAACCTTAGTTTCAAACACATCATCAAATTGAAACCATTTCCAATTAGGGAATACATCTAATGTATCAACAGACTCTTTAACAAGTTCTAAATTCTTAACCAGTAGTTTCCGATGATTATTCGTATAATGCTGATCAAGTAAATACACCTTGTATGGTTCTAAACCATACTCAGACCATTTATCTTTGTCCTCATTAATAAGACGATCAATAACTTCGTGTAAACGATCATGAATTAAATTTTTAACATCATCATCTACATAAGAATGAAATATCAGTGCACTAAATGCATTATGAAAATCAGCATTTAAAAACTGATCACTTAATATATGCTTTAGAACATTGTTGATTTGCTTATTGATATCAAGTGTACTTAGATACTTTCTATGTTTAAACAAATATCCAATTACTTGAGCATCTGGATTTCCATATGTAAAATTAGTATCGTATTTATCATAGTTCCACCATATAGCGTGTGGAAATGAATCCACTTCTTTTGTTACTAATTTAAATCCATCTTTATTTGAATCATATTGCGATTCTAAATACGGAACAATTTGTTTGGTTATTTCTAGAGTTTTAGATTTGTCTTTTATCTGTGTTAATACATCTATTGCCATATTGGTTGCTAAGATACTACTATTTGGCATTTGAGCATCTGGTTCTAATCCGTGACCAAAACCAAAATCTTTATTTTGGTATTTTAATAATTCTTTAACTAGTTCATCATCCACGTTTTCAAACAAACTTCTTATTAGTAGCACATCTATTGTTCTTCCTTTGTCTTCAACAAGAGGAAGGACTTTTTTATATACAAATTCTTTAGATATCATAGTATCACCTCAACTCTATTATACAACAAAAAGAAAAAGCAGTAAAATTACTGCTTTATAATCTCATTCCACCATTCACACTCAAAGTGTGTCCTGTAACATAACTTGCTTCATCACTTGCTAAGAATAAAGCAGAGTTTGCGATTTCAACTGGTTCTCCTAAACGTTTAAGCATAGTCATTTGACTGAACTTATCTAATAAATCCTGAGGTACTGTTTTTAATATATCAGTCATAACATAACCTGGAGCAATTGCGTTTACACGTACAGGAATTCCTTTTCTAGCGAATTCTTTTGCCCACGTTTTTGTTAAACCGATTAAACCAGCTTTTGTAGCACTGTAGTTTGCTTGTCCAATATTACCAAATTCTCCAACAACACTACTAATATTAATAATACTTCCTCCACCAATTGTTTCCATTTGGGGACCGATATGTCTTACTAAATTGAACACACCTTTTAAATTAACATCCATAACCAAATCCCATTGTTCATCAGTCATTTTTCTTGTCATTGAATCTCTTGTGATTCCAGCGTTATTAACTAGAATATCTATTTGTCCATGTTCTTTTATGATTTCATCATAGAAAGTCTTACATGCTTCAGAGCTTGCAACATTTAATTCTTTATAAGATACATTCTTTTGTTCATATGATAAAGGTGCCATATCTGCAGCAATTACGATTGCTCCTTCATTGCTGAACCTAACACATATTTCTTTTCCGATACCGTTGCTACCACCCGTAACAACTGCGATTTTTCCTTGTAATCTCATTATTTTGCCTCCACATTCTTAACGATGATTGCTGTACCCATACCTCCACCAATGCATAAACTAGCTAGTCCATACTCAGCGTTTTGTTTCTTCATTTGGTGTATCAATGTCGTTGTGATTCTATTTCCACTTGCTCCAACAGGATGTCCAATAGCAATAGCTCCACCATTTACATTTGTACGTTCCATTATCCAATCTTCAGTAACTGAATGATCCGTTGATAATTGTTTTACTACACCTAAGCTTTGGGCAGCGAATGCTTCATTTAATTCGAATAATTCAATATCTTTTAACTCGATATTTGCTTGATTTAATACATTCTTAATTGCAGGTACTGGACCTAGACCCATTGTTTTTGGATTTACTCCACCTTGTCCGATTCCAATAATTTCTACCATCGGTGTTAAATTGTATTCTTTTAATGCTTTTTCACTAACTACAATCATGAAACTAGCTCCATCGTTAATACCACTACTATTCCCAGCAGTAACTGAACCGTCTTTTTTAAATGCTGGACGTAATGAAGATAATTTTTCTAACGTTGATTTTCTGTTTGGATATTCATCTTTATCAAACGTAAATTCATTTCTTCTTAATTTTACATGTATTGGTACTATCTCATCTTTGAAGACATCGTTGTCTACAGAGTTGATTGCTTTTTGTTGTGAGTTAAATGCGAACTCATCTTGTTCTTCTCTTGTTAATCCATATTGGTCTACAATATTTTCAGCTGTAATACCCATATGTGTTCCATCAAACGCATCTGTTAATGCATCATAAATCATATGATCGATTGCCTTAAATCCACCCATTTTGATACCGTTACGTGCACTGTCAGGTACTAGATACGGTGCTTTACTCATGCTCTCTGCTCCACCAACAACTACGACATTATGTAGTCCTGCTTTGATAGAAGTAAATGCATTCATAATTGTCTTCATACCACTACCACAAACCATGTTTAATCCATATGCTGGAACTTCTTGTGGAATTCCTGCTTTGATTGAAATCTGTCTTGCGACACCTTGTCCCAATCCTGCTGGTAAAATGTTACCAACGATTACTTCATCGATTACGCAAGGATCTAATTTTGTTTCCTCTAACATATTCTTAATTACTTCTGCTCCGTACTCACTTGGATGTAATGAACTTAAGCTCCCTAAGAAACTTCCTACTGCGGTTCTTTTTGCTGCTACTATAAATACTTTTTCCATAATTCCTCCATAATACAAAAATTTGATTTCTTACCACTTTTGTAGTGGGTTTTATCCATACTTATTATATATTTTTTGAAAACGCTTTACAACCAATATATTAGATATTTTTTGCACTAAATAAAAAAGTACAACTTGATTAAATATCAAGATGTACTTTTGGTTTAAAGTCTAGTTTTCTATAGAAGAAATATCCAATGAATGCAATTCCAAAATTACTGATAAGCATTCCTGTCCAAACCCCTTTTGGTCCAAAGTCTAAAACATATATTAGTAGTAATATCACAGGGATTCTAAGACCCCATAGTCTTGTGATACTAACTATGAATGTGTATGTTGTTTTTCCGGTCCCATTGAATGCGCCTAGGAACGCTTGGAAGATTGCCATTAATGGTAATCCAATCAATAAGAAGAACATGTATTTCGTTGTAAGATCAAACACTTCAGTCCCTCTTGTATAGAAGATAGATGCAAGTGCTCCTCTAAGAGGCATTAACGCAAGACTTAGTACTGCCATTATAACAAGTGACAAAATCAATGCTTTCTTAAATGAATCTTTCGCTCGTTCAATATTTAAGTTCCCAATATTTTGTCCGATATATGCAGCTAATACTCCACCAATTGCCATAACTGGGTGAAGTGCCAAACTACTCATTCTATTTCCTACACTGAATGCACCTACCACATCATTATTAACCATTTCTAAGCCCGTATTGACATCGATGTATGAATAACTGAATTTATGGATAAGAATTGAGGTTAAGAACGCAAACCCTATTGCTGTAATGGCTTGCCCGAACGCTGCTGGTACACCAGTTTCGATTAATTGTTTTGATACTGATTTTTTTATCTTAAATCTTTTTAATGATATTGTTAAATCTGAATCTGATTTAAAAAGTTTATGTACTATAAATGGAGCAATTGCTACTTGTGCTATAACTGTTGCAATAGCAGCTCCTTCTACACCCATATCTAAAACCATAATTAAGATTGGTGAAAGTATTATATTTAATAAGATAGTGATTACACCATATTTTACAGGTGAAACTGTATCTCCTGTTGATTGTCTGATTGATTGATATGCAAAGAATATAAATAAGAATGTAAGTTCTAATGATCTGATTCTTAGATAGATTACGCTTTTTTCAAGCAAGTATCCTTCTGCCCCCATAAGTTTCATAATATGTGGTGCTCCAAAGAATCCAAGTAATGTCAGAGTTACTCCAATGATGATTGATAAAATTACTAAGTTAGTCGCATATATTTTAGCTTGTTCTATTTGTTTAGAACCAACCAATTGTGAGATCAATGCGGTCCCTGCAATACTTAACCCAATCCCAAGAGAGATAAAGAAGAATATGACAGGAAATGTAGTTGATATTGCGCTTACACCTGAAGCACTATCTTCTACAACTTTTGAAACGAAAATAATATCAACAACATCATGAATTGTTTTAATAAAGTTGTTCAACATTATTGGTAAAGCTAGGATAAATAACCCTCTATAAATACGTTTATCTTTTAGTATCAAATACCTTTTCGAATCATCTTTTGACATACCATCACCTTCTCACGTTACAAATTATAACACTGTTATTTATAATATCAAGTTACAATTTATGATAAGTTGTCACATCAAAAAAGACTATCTAAAATGATAGTCTATTTTCAAGTGTTAATGATTCTAATTTGCCGTCGTTTACCATACTTAAAAACTTTTCTACTAACTCTGGATCAAATTGAGATCCTGCGTTTTTCTGTAGTTCATACAAAGCTTGATCAAGAGATAATCCTTTTCTATATGGTCTATCAGTTGTCATCGCATCAAATGAATCGGCGATACAAATAACTCTACCTAGTAATGGAATATTATCTCCACTGATACCACGAGGGTATCCACCACCATCATATCGTTCATGATGACTTATTATTATAGGGATAGTATCTACTAAGTTTGGTATGTGTTTTATGATATTTATACTCTGTACAACATGTGAGCGCATTATTTCCATTTCTTGATCTGTTAAGTATCCTCTTTTTAGTAATACAGATTCTGGGATCCCAACTTTACCAATATCATGTAATAACCCTGCGTTTCTTATTGTATCTATTTCATTATCTGTTACTTCGATTTGTCTAGCCAGTGCAACGGCAAGTTCAGCAACATTATTTGAATGACCGAATGTATAGTGGTCTTTCGCATCTATTGTTGCTGCAAGTGCATACGTTGAAGACAAATATGCTTCTTTTATTTTATCTTGTACATTCTTTTGAACTTCATCTAATTTTTGTTCATTATCACTGTATACAAGAGATTTATTTCTTCCTGATTGCTTACAATGTTGAACCGCATCAAATGCTTTTTTAACTACTTCTTCTAATGTACTTCCGTGCTCTTTGTAAAGAGCTGCTCCTACACTTACAGTTAAGAATTCTTTGATTTCAGTTGATAACAAGAATTTGTTCTCAACTGCTTTTCTAATATCTTCAATTGATGTAAGCATTTTGGCACGATCATAATTAGGATAATATATTCCAAACTCTTCTCCACCATATCTAGATATGAATGCCTCTTTTGGAGTATGTTCTTCGATAATTGAAGCGATTCTTTTTAATGCGTTATCTCCAGCACTATGTCCGTACAAGTCATTGTATATTTTAAACTGATCGATATCGACAATAGCGATTCCTGCAGTTTCAAGTGAGTCTTTTTTTAGAAACGATGTTACTTTTTCATAGAAATGTCTATGATTTGATAACTTAGTTAATTCATCGGTTACTGATTGTTTTTTTAAGTTATCCAGTTGTTTCGCATTCTCAATAATTGCTGATCCATTATTTAGGATTGTTTTTAAGAATTGGACCTCTTGTTCTGTATATGGTGTTTCATCAATTCTTTCACTTATAATAACCATTCCAATGATTTGATCATCTAGATACTTAATCGGAGCGATAAGTTCTGTATTCATGCTCTGAATCACTCTTTTTTCGCTGTCCCATAGTTTTTTGAATAGAATATGATTATCTACTTCTGTTTTTAGTAATATCTCTTTACCATCGTTAAACCAGGTTAATACTGGATGTCCAAAAAGGATAGATGATGCTTTGTAGTTTATATCCGTAATTGTTGAATCATGTAAAATGTATTTGTTTGAGTTTTTAAGTAAGATTGAAACATCTTTACACTCCATACCTTGCTTAATCGCAAACATTAATGATTCTGATATTTTTTCTAAACTGAATGATGAAGAAATGATTGAACTAAATTCATTTAAAATAATTTGTCTATCTGTTGATGCTCTGTAGAATATATTTTGAGATATTTTTTCTAGTAGTCTTCTAATTGGTTCTAGTAATAAGAATAACGGAGACATAATTAAAATCGATGTAAACTGAGTTTGTTCTAATGTATCATGCATGAAGTCATAAGCAGCTATTATTACAGAAGCATATACAATATACAATAATACATTATATAAACTGAAATATAATCCTCGTTTTACAACTAGATTTAACTCTAGAAACTTATTTCTATATATTGAATATGTGATTAAGATTGCACTAAACCCATTGAATATAATATCAATAGCGTACTTACCTAATGTTTCTGATATATTCAGTGCTCCACCAATTACAACAATTCCAACTCCAAAGATTACTAATTGAACTTTCTTTGAGTTTACTTGTTCTTTCCTGACAGCTTTAATCATTGTAAAGAACGCTACCGAACTAACAAGTAATGAAACTGCCGCAACTAAATAAGCTCCTGCTTTTACCAATGTATAATCAAATACTCCATCTGTAACCCACGCATCTTCTACTACGTTACCAGTAAATGATAATACGATTAAGAAGACTCCAGCTACATATGACCAAGCTAGTATTGGTTTCTTACCTGTTTTGTTAATTAAAACATAACTAAATTGTAGTAAGAATACTGGGACAAATATAAATGCGGGCTGTAGTATAAATTTGTTATAGAATAATGGTCCAGGTGAAATCCCCGTTTTCATAAGAAAAGACCCTAAACTCCATACAATCATAGCGACTATATAATAGTTGAAGGCTTTTGATAATCTTGTTTGATTTGATGTAATGATAATAACTAATATAAACACATATAAAATCACACTTATTAATGGTATTAAAAGTAAGATATTTAATGTCATAATAGTCACCTCTCTTTAAGTAGATTATATTGAACTAAGATTTAATAACGCTTGAATCTCTTCGTTTGTTGGATTGATAGAAGGTATTTGATGTCCCATTGCTTCTTTGAACTGTTCAAATGTTCCATCTTCTAACACAGTGACTTTTAAAGGGTCATGTCCTAACAATTCATCAACACTTCTGTAATCCTGATCTAATTCTTTCATCTTGTTATTGATTCTAGAGTATAATTCATCATGTTTCAAGTTTTCTTTATTTTCAATATAGATATTTAAGTAAGGAGTACTGTCTCCAATCTCTTTACAAGCCGTCCAAGTAGAACTACTTATATCTTCAATTTTTAGTGCATCTCCAATAAGTTGTTTCGTAATTCTAGTAAATCCTGATAAATCTATTATGTTATGTACTCTATCTAAGTATTTAACTTGAGGTAAATTAATTTTATCTTCTTTGTTTGTTAATGACACACATTTCATGATATCTCCAATACGATATCTTACAAATGCACCACCACGTAACTTTGTGATTACTAGTTCATATGTTTCTCCTTCTTGAAGTTCATTGAATAGCACTGTAGAAGGTATATAATTTTTCTCTTTTTCTTCTTTGTTTAATTCACTTTTAGGAATAAACTCTAAGAAGTTAACATCTGGGAAGAAAGTTAATCCGTTTCTACTCCATGTTTCAGTAGCGACAGCTGCACTTTCAGTACCTCCAAATATTTCAAGAGGAGTTATCCCGTAATAATGTTCAATTTTTGCTTTATATGTATCACTATCAGTTCCACCACAAACGATTCCTTTAAATTCAAATAAATCTTTTGGTAGTAACTGTTGTTTTTTAATTTTCTTTTTATACCATGCTTTCACCATTTTTAATGCTTGTTTGAAGTTTCCAGGCATTGGTAGTTTTGATTTACTATTTGAACTACTAGAATAGGCTTCACCTATTTTTACAAGTACACTTGATAATCCAAAGAATAAATCAGCCCCGTGTTTCATAGCCTGTGTAAATCCTACTTTATTTCTATCTCTGAATGATAACTTTTCAGCTTCATCAGTAGACGGTAGATATTCAAAATCAATTTCCGCTTTTAAAATATATGGTGCATATCCAGTTAAATAAGGGATTGGAGCCATACCATATAAGAATCTATCAAAGTTTCTTAAATTGAAATGTCCTCTTTTTTTACTCGTCGATAAGATTAAAGCACTTAAGAACATTTTAGTGTGTTCTTCAATCATAACCTCACTATATGGTGCAAGTTTAATGGGTTGCTTTCCACCTTTCCAAGTGGTCTGAACCCAATGTTTTGGTTTAGAAGGTAAATCTTCTTCTCTTTTATTTAACAATGTATCTGCGTAATCATCATACGTTGTTAATGGAACTCTCTTTCTGAACTCGGCAATTGTTTTTGGGGTCTTTTTCCCCATTATTGTTTTACCTAATGTAGACTTACTCAGTAAATCTATTTGTTCTAAAAGTAGTCTTTCTTGAATTTCCATAAATTCATCAAGACTCAAATCTAAGAATCCTAAATATGATTTCCATATTCCGTCATAGTCTTCTTCTCTAAGCATTTCTCGTAAGTTTCTCATGTTCTCCTCCATTGATCGTTTTAAGACATTTCTGTACACTACTTCTTGTTGGTATGATCATTGGTGTTGATTGCTTGTACTCTTCATAGTTATCAAACAACGCTTTAAAGATAAAACGTTCTTGGAATACTACGTAAACAATATTTACAATTGTCCATACAATACCAGCAATAAGTATCATATAATCTGCAAATACAAATGAACCAAACACATAATACAGTAAAAACCATAATACACCTGGATGTCTTGATAAAGCATAAGTACCAGTTGTAATAAGTTTCTTTTCAGAATTGTTTTTACTTACCTCAATGACAATGCTGTAGATCATCATAAGTAAAAATAACAATGTGAAGGCAAAAGAAATCATTCTGATTGATAATGGTAACTCGTAATTATAACCCTGAGTCAAAATCACTACACTAAGTATTATAATTAAAAAAGTTCCTGAAAACGCAGAAAGATTTTTATAAACACACTTATCTCTCAATCCACAGTAATCAGCAACAAATAGCAACACAAACCCTAGAACTCCCAAGCCAATTAATATCATGTAAATCACTCCTAGACCAATTGTTATTTTACTAACTATAAAATTAATTACTACAAATTTCCAAATATCGGCAGTTTTTTATAATTAGTAG